>CATLCV010000166.1 GCA_949893755.1 uncultured Lachnospiraceae bacterium
CTGTCATTGTGGCAGCGACAAAGGGCGACCCGGACGCCATGAAGATTGTCTTGCAGCATTTCAGCGGCTACATAGCCCGCCTCTCCATGCGGAAGCTGTACGACGAGCGCGGGAACGTCTATTTCGGTGTAGACTACGACATTCGGGAACGGCTGCAAGCAAAACTGATGATGGCTGTCCTCACCTTTAGGACAGAGGAATAACCGCAACGGCGGCGGGACGCTTTCACTCTCACCCCCTTTTCCGTTCCGCTGCTGACGCGGGCAGCACAGCCATTTTGAACCTTGAAAAAGAAAGCGACGCAAGATAACGGCGGCGCAGCATAGGGCAAATTGGATACGTTCCTTTTGCGCCGAGCCGCGCGGCGGGTGCGCCATGACACTTTTCCCCTACGGGGAAAAGCCGAGCGATCAACACCTACACCGGAAAACAGGCATAGCAGCTTGTAGGCCACGACGCGCAGAATACATAATGATACTCCTGTATAGCCACAGTCCGAGCGTTAAAAGCGTCGCAGGCAATGGGTACAGCTCCGGCAGACCGTCGGAGGGGTGAAACGCCCGTGAGGTTGCTGCTAACAGCCGTCCGATGATAGCCCCTTTTTCGATTCTAACCTTTTAACCATTTGGAAAGGGGATTATCTATGTGTAATACCGATGTTCCCATTTGGGAAAAGTACACGCTTACCATTGAGGAAGCGTCAAAATATTTCCGTATCGGAGAAAATAAGCTGCGCAAGTTGGCAGAGGAAAACCCTACTTCTGGCTGGGTGATTATGAACGGCAACCGTATTCAGATCAAGCGGAAGCAGTTTGAAAAAATCATCGACACACTGGACGTTATTTAAGACGTTATTTAAGAAAAAAGAACGTGCAAAAGGGCCTTGAATATGCTATAATAAATGTAGCATATCAAGGCTCTTTCCGTCTTTGGAAAGGAGCAGCGCACAATGTCAGAAAAAAGACGGGACAGCAAAAATCGCATTTTGCGTTCAGGAGAGAGCCAGAGGAAAGACGGGCGATATGCTTACAAATACACTGATACCTTTGGGAAAGTGCAATTCGTCTATGCTTGGAAGTTAGTGCCTACGGACAAGACCCCAGCCGGAAAACGGGAGGACATATCCCTACGAGAAAAGGAAAAGGAAATCCAGAAAGACCTTGACGACGGGATAGACCCTATCGGCAAAAAAATGACCGTCTGCCAGCTCTACGCAAAGCAGAACCGCCACCGGGGGAATGTGCGGCACAACACCGTTAAAAGCCGCGAACGGCTGATGAAGCTATTGGAGAGCGACCCGTTGGGCGCGTATCCGATTGAGAGCGTGAAAATGTCCGACGCGAAAGAATGGGCTTTACGCATGAGAGATCGGGGCATAGCCTACCACACAATCAGCAACGACAAGCGTTCTCTGAAAGCTGCCTTTTACACAGCGATACAGGACGATTGCATACGCAAGAATCCGTTTGACTTCCAGTTAAATACCGTTCTGGAAGATACGACGGAGCCAAAGGTACCTCTCACGCCAGCGCAGGAAGAAAGCCTACTGGCCTTTGTGGAGAGCGATAGCGTCTATGAGAAATACTATGACGAGATCGTGATACTGCTGGGGACAGGGCTGCGGATTTCCGAGCTTTGCGGGCTGACCGACGCCGACCTTGACTTTGAGGACAGGACAATCAATGTAGACCACCAGCTTCTTAGGAGCAAGGAAACGGGCTACTACATTGAGAAGCCTAAAACGGGAAGCGGTGTCCGGCAAATCCCCATGAGCGAGAAAGTCTATGAAGCATTGAAGCGTGTGCTTGCCAACCGCAAGAGTGCAACGGCTATGATCGTGGACGGTTACAGTGGTTTCCTGTTCCTTAACCGGGACGGCAATCCGAAAGTGGCATGGAACTACGACCGTATGTTTCAGCAGCTTGTGAAGAAGTATAACAAATGCCATGAAGAAGCCTTGCCAAAGGTAATGACGCCGCACACGCTCCGGCACACGTTCTGCACCAACTTAGCCAATGCGGGTATGAACCCCAAAGCGTTGCAGTACATCATGGGACACTCCAATATCACCATGACGCTGAACTATTACGCACACGCAACCTACGCTTCCGCAAGGGCTGAAATGGAACGGCTGGCAGCATAGGCAGGACGAAGTTTTACTACTTTTGTACTACCTTTGAGAGAGAAAACCTAAAAACTTTTGAGAGTATATGTGAGCTTCCCCCGATAACAAAAATGCCGCGAACCCTTGAAAAATCAAGACTTAGCGGCATTTAAGAACTTATAAAGAGATAGTCAAAAATCCTGTTGGATTTTTTGATGAACGAGTGACAAGCTCTAAAAATTTTGTGATTAAGTGAGGTAACAAGTATGCTGAATAATGTGACTATTATGGGCCGTTTGTGCGCTGAGCCGGAGCTTCGCAAGACCAGCGCGGCAGTGTGCAAGGCGTACCACAATCTGAGAAAACAGGGAAAATTGACCTGCCGCATTGATTTGATGCCGAACTGGTATGGCTTTACGCTGAAGCAAGATGAGGCCGCCCTGGGCAAACTCATCGACAACTACCACTTCAGCTCCGGCTACGGCGACGAGTGGATCCGCTATACATCACTGAAAATGGCCATCGACGGCGGCCTGACCTCCGGTACCGCCCTGAAATCCTGGCCCTACAAAGGAGAGTCCTCACTGCGGAAGCTGGATCTTCGTCTGGACCTGGACAAATTGGACGGCTATATCAAAACCGCTCACTACAGCGGCTGGGATGTGGGTATCCACGTAATGGGCGATGTGGCAATCGAAAAAGCCGTCAACGCGATGTACAAGGCCATCAAGGCCAATCCCCGCCCTCACAGGCACCACATCATCCACGCCTACTACCCCACCGCGGAGACCCTCTCCAAAATGGGAGAGGTCGGCATCATGGCCTCGGTCCAGGGCTCCTTTATCTACGGAGAGGCGGACGGCTACGACGCCATCCTGACCCGGGAGAAGCAGGAGGACTTCCTGCCGCTGAAGTCCTATCTGGAGGCCGGCGTCATCTGCTCTCTCAGCACGGATATGCCCTGTGCCGACGTCAATCCCTTCTGGAGCATGTACGCCGCCGTCACGCGAAAGGGGATGCGCGGCCACTGTCTCGGGGAGCGGGAGAGGATCACGCTGAAGCAGGCCCTGCGTATGCTCACACTAAATGGTGCCATCCAAAACGGAGAGGAGCTCTACAAGGGTTCCATCGAGCCGGGAAAGGTCGCGGATCTGGCACTGCTGGACAGGGACCTGCTGACGATCGACGACGAATCCATCAGAGATATCCAAGTGGAAAAGACCATGCTGGACGGGGCATTCATCTATGAGCGGTAACAGCGGCAATTCTTTTCTGCCGGGAGGGCGAGAGAGGACTGCGCCATGGGAAGTCTTCTGATTGCCGTCATTGCCAATTCGGCCCTGGTCTTTTCCATGAAGTGCGCCGAAAACGCCAGAACCCACCGCTCCTCTGTCGTTTTGTGCAATTACATCTTCGGCGCGCTTCTGGTACTCCTTCTGAGCGGAGGGTTCTCCGGACAGGCACTCCCGAAAAAGTCCCTGTGGCCGCTGGCCGGACTGGCGCTGGCCGGCGCCTGTCTCATGACGGCATGTATGCTGATCCAGCAGCGCAGCCTCCACCGCAACGGCGCGGGAATCACCACCACCTACAACCGCCTTGGCGTTTTGATCCCCACCCTGCTCTCCATCCTCCTGTTTCAGGAATATCCGTCGATCTCAAAGACCTGCGGGATCGTTCTGGCCATTGCGGCTGTCCTGTACGCCTATGAGCGGCATGCGGACTGCGGGCGAAAGGATTACGTTCTGCTGGCGCTGGTACTGATTCTGGGCGGTCTCATCGATTTCATCTCCAAGGTATTTGGGATTCTCTTTCTGCCGGAGAGCAAAAACCTGTATACCTTTCTCTCGTTTCTGCTCTGCGCAGTCATTATGTCCGCCGTTGTTCTGCTTCAAAGGGCACCGCTCTCCCGCAAGGACGCCGTGTATGGGGCATTTCTTGGTATTCCCAATGCCGGCATCACTCTCGGAATGATCGGCGCGGCGGCAGTCCTGCCGGCGTATATCGTATTTCCCGTATACAGCGGCGCGGTGATCCTGATTGTCAATCTCGCGGGAGTACTTCTGTTCAAAGAACATCTGACCCGGCGGGAGACAATCTCCACCGTGATGATCGCCATGGCACTGGTCCTGCTGAATATCTGACTCTGTTTCTCTGCCGCCGTGCCCTTCCCGGCCAATCAGTCAAGACCTGCGGCCGAGCTTAATGATCATACTCTTTCATGCTTCTTTGCAGACCGTGTATAATACTCTCGCAGCTGGTCTTTCACTGCAGTTGAATCAGACCGCAAAACAACAGCGGAGGCCCCCTTTTCGGGGAACTCCGCTGTTGTTTTTCACGGGGGTGCAGCCCCTCCCGTTTAAATCTCGTAATCCGTATAGGGCGCCGGCTCTGTGGATACATCGTAAAAATGCCACCACTCTCCGTCATAGGCCTGAAATCCTACAGACTCCATCACCTGCTTAAGATATTCGCCATTTTTTCTGCCCTCGATCGGATTCTTTTCACACGCAAGAGCCGCCCTTTCATCCATGCTGTCAAAGGGGCATGGCATCTTGATGTCCTTTCCCTCCCAATCGGTCAAGGTCACATCCACACATTGACCGTTCATATGGGTATGCCTGAACTGGGTGATCTTGGACATATCCGGCGGTCTCGCCACGAAGTCGTCATCCGGCATGATCTCCCAGAATTTTCTCTGCGCACTGATCGGACGGTACGCATCCCAAATCTTCATCCGGTATCCCGCTTCTTTGAAGATATTTTTTGCATTCACCAGAATCCGTGCGGTATGGGCATCGATCCAGCATTCATTCGACCGATATACCTTTTGTCCGGTGAAATTATCCGCTGTGGCATATCTGAGATCAATGATAAAATCGTCATCTATATCCAGCAATCTAACCAGGTTGCCCTTTCTTTCAATTTCCATGTTTCCCTCACCCGTCACTCTTTTCATAATTTGCAAGCTCATAGATCGCATCAGCCATAATTTCAATGTTCTTAAAAAGATTCTCTTCGCTCATGTACTCATTGGGCTGATGAATCGGGTCTTCTTCGCCCGGAAACAGCGGTCCGAATGCCACGGTATTCGGCAGAAATTTTGCGTAAGTACCGCCGCCTGTCGCAACCGCTTCCATATCGATTCCGGTATTTCTTTTGAATACACGCTGAAGTACGCGTATCAGGCCGCTGTCTTTGGGCACATAGACCACTTTTCTCGTTTTATATATATCCAGCGTCAGGCCATGATCCTCCGCCAGCTTTTTGAGTCTCTCCACGCCCTCGGTCTCACCCTGATACTGAGAGATGAAACGGAAATCCACTTTAATCCCAATCTCATCATCTTCAGAAAACAAAATTCCCACATTGGAGGAATTTGCCCCGACCTCAGGCGCCTCCATGGCCATTCCCACTTTTTCTCCGTAAAAGTCATCGAGATAATACCGCTCATAAAACCGGATGAATTCTTTTAAGCTTTCATCCATGTTTTCATATTCCGGCATGCTCTTTAAATTTTTAACCATATCATCTATGGCGTTGATCCCCAGCTGCGGCACACTTCCATGGGCGGCCCTGCCCTGTCTGCTCTTTACAGTGACTGCTTTTCCCGCAGACAGAAACGTCATTTCCGCGGAATCCGGCACCTGGTTCACCGCCTCGCCCCCATGGGCCGATACCAATCCCTTTACCCTCTTCGACAGCGTATAATACAATATGCCTTTTTCCGAAAAAATAGCCGGATACTCGGCATCGGGCGTAAAGGCCATTGCCGGAATCTCCTCTGTCTCAAGATACCTGGACATATCCGTGCAATCAACTTCTTCATCGGAGCCAAAAATAATGCGCACTCTTCTCCCAAGAGGCTTTCCCGACCTGACAACCGCCTGCAGCGCATATAACGCGCCTATGATCGGCCCCTTATCATCCGCAATGCCCCTGCCGTATATCTTCCCGTCTATCACCGTTCCATCAAAAGGCTCGCAGATCCAATTATCGCCCGCCGGCACCACATCCAGATGCCCCAGGACAGCGATCATCTCTTCCCCTGTCCCATATTCCGCATAGCCCACCTTGTTATCCAGGTTCACCGCTCTGAATCCCATGCTCTCCGCAAGGCGGAGCGTATGTTCCAACGCTTTCGCGCATTCCTCACCGAACGGTTTGCCCGGAAGCGGTTCTGACACAACGCTGGGAATCCTGAGCACATCTTTTATACTGTCTAATACTTCTTTTCTGTCTATATATTCCACAAACATTTTCATCATCTCCCTTATAGAAACCTTCTGACTATTGGTCAGACCAGTTCTCCGGATGACCGTATTGATTGGCGGATTCACTGCCGTTTTCGATCGTAAGGATAAACAGATAGATCCATCCAAACACCGGAACGAAAATACTCAGAAACCACAGCCCGCTTTTCTTCACGTCATGCAGCCGTTTGATGGTTGCGCTCACATAGGGAAGCAGCATAAAAAGGCCGAACGCCTGCCACAGGGGAAGGTGGGGAATCCTCACCGTAAACCACGCACAGACCGCCATAACGATCAGCATCAGCAAAAGAAAAACCCAATACTGATGCCTGTCAATCCTGCCCGCAAAGGAAAAGCTGCGCTTTATCACATTTTTGAAAATATTGATTCCTGCATCCATCATTCCACCCTCCAAAGCGGAATCCTACGGTTTTTCATGGTTTCCACAAAACCAGGCAGACTTCCAAGAAGAAAGCCTACCTGGTTCTGCTGGAGAAACGAACTTATTGTTTCATACTAATTTCCAATAAAACTATTTAGTTTTATTGGAAATGGATTCTAGTATTAGAATCCTATCGCGGCGGCGATTCCAACCAAAACAGCCTGCGCGATGAACAGCATGCAGAACAGGGGGGTAAACCACTTATACCATTTCTGGAGAGAGATTCCACCCAGTCCGCAGATGATAACAATGTCGGCTGTGGGCCAGAAGATATTGGACAAACCATCGCCGAAGTGGAACGCCAGAACCGCGGTCTGTCTGGAAATACCGATAATATCCGCAAGCTGCGCCATGATCGGCATGGTTGCAGACGCCTGTCCGGTCGCGGAGGGAATAAAGAAGTTAATCAGAGTCTGTACCACCAGCATGAACTGCGCGGACAGTGCCTGCGGCGCGCTCTTCAGCAGGTTGGAAAGTCCATAAATAACGGTATCCATGATCATCGCGTCCTGCATGACAACCGTGATTGCCTTTGCGACACCGGTTAAGACGCATCCCCAAACCGCGGTCTTCGCGCTGTCGATAAACTCCGCGCACCATTTATTCGGTGACCACCTGTTGATTCCGGCCGCTACCATGGACATAATCAGGAACAGACCGCAGAGCTGCGGGAAATCCCATCCCAATTTGATCAGGCCCACCATCAAAATCACCAGCGTAATTACTACGTCCAGCAGCACCAGACCGTCTTTTGTTGTAAACGTATAGTTATTGAGTTCCTCTCTGTTAAACGCGTGGATATTCGTCTCGCCATATACCACGGAAAGCGTTGGATTTTTCTTGATCTTCCGGCCGTAAAGAACCACATATGTGATAGAGATTACCATAAATACGACGAAGCAGATCGCTCTGTATCCGGTGCCAGAGTAAAGCTCCACACCGGCGATGGTCTGGGCGATGCCAACAGAATACGGGTTCAGGGTCGCGCCCATGAATCCGATGAATTCACCGCAGGCTATGATCGCAAATCCGAACATCGCGTCATAGCCCAGTGCTACGCCAAGTCCGACAATCAGCGGATAAAAGCCGTAGAATTCGCTGGCCATGCCAAAGACGGAGCCGCCCAGACCGAAGACGGCCATCAGGACCGGAACGAGAAGGATCTCCTTTCCGTGAAGCTTTTTCAAAATTGTACCGATTCCCGCGTGGAAGGCCCCTGTTTTAACGACGACGCCAAATGTACCGCAGCAGCACAGAATCATAAAGATTACATCTGCCGCCTCTACGCACCCCTGATAGAGAACACTGAAAAATCCCAAGAATCCTGTTGTGGTTACCTCAGACTTGTCAATCGTGTGATAAGTTCCGTCAATCGCAACATTTCTGATCCTGCCGGCTGCCTCCATCTCCTGGTAATCATACGTACCAGAGGGAATGATCCAGGAAAGGATCGCAACCAGAAGAACAACTGCCGCCACAATGATGAGCGTATCCGGCATGACAAATTTTTTCTTTGGCGCAGTTTCCATTTCTTGACCTCCGGCTTTTTTCGTTTCTGCAGTTCCCATTTCTTAACCTCCCACAAAATTTATTCCGGATGAATTGCAAAATTCCTTTCCCTCTCCAATTCATCGATTATGATATATAAGCAAAATATGTGCCACCTTCTGCTTTGTCTGTTCTGCACATAAACAGCGGCTGTTACACGGAATATTTTTGGTCGAAAATGAGTGAAACTCGCTGAAATCGGCGAGTTTCTGTCCCCCTGTCCTTTCCCTTTTCAAAAAAATCCTGACCCCTCACAGAGTGTGGAAAGAGCGGTTCGCAAATCCGCGTTTCCGGATTTTATCCGGAAACGCGGATTATCTCTGGTTTGAATTTTGGTAACACATCTTCGTAATATCCCTCATGACACTCTCCGCATTCTTGGTATTGGGCGCGCTGGAAGCCATGCAGAGGATAAACGGATTTTCACAAAAAACGATGCCCATATCATGAATCTCATTGTCATCATACCCGGATTGATGGGCGATCCGCATACTTTCCAGAAAATTGTAAGTCAGCGGCGAGGGTTTTTGATGCTCGCATACGATGTCCAGCATCTCTTTTGAGGCAGAATGGGATATAATCTGCCCTTCATACATTCGGAGCAGCAAGCTGGCCATCTCCTGAACCGACACAAAATTCTGGATTCCCCTCCGCATCGCTTCAAAGTCGTTGATCGCTCTGTTGATCCTGGTCTTTTTCAATCCCAGCTCATTCAGCGTATCATTGACCGCATCTTTCCCGAACAGCTTGAGGAGGATATTGAAAGCCATGTTGTCACTGACGATCACATTCAGCTTGTAGAGATCTTCCACGGTCACCTGGGCGCCCACATGGATATGCTCCAGCGCGCTGAAGGATTTCTCTCTGATTTTTGGATAGTCGTCCGGTCTCAGCGTATAGGTGTCGTCCTTTTTCATCTCCCCTTCATTCAATCTTTTGAATGCCTCTATGAGAATCAGCAGCTTTACAATCCCGGAGGCTGGAAACACGTCACAGTTTCCCGCCGTATAGCAGGATTTGCTTTTAATATCGATATAGCAAATCGCAATTTTCCCCTCAAAGGCGCCGATTCGGTCTCTCATTTTATCCAAGATCATATTTCCGCCTCATCCATATGTATATGATACTTTTTGATTTTATCGAACATATTGGTTCTGCCGATGTCCAGATACTCGGCCGCTTTTATCTTATCGCCCTGATATAATCCCAGCGCGTGGACAATCGCCCCTCTTTCCGCGCTCTCCCTGATCTCCTGCAGGGTGACCGGCGACGCAGTAAAGCTGTCACCCGCATCCGAAAGCAATATGTCGTCGGGAAGGATAATCCTGCCATCCGACAGAATAGCCGCTTTCTCCAAAACATTTTCAAGCTCTCTGATATTGCCCGGCCACGGATACAGCAGGATCTTTCTGTAGGCCTGACTGCTCAATAAGAGCGGCTCACACCCAAGCCGACTGCATACATTGGGCAGTATATCCATCACAATACTGTAAAGATCGCTCCGGCGCTCTCTGAGAGGGGGAATATCGATCGGAAAAACGTTGATCCGATAAAACAGGTCCTCTCGGAATTGTTTTTTGCGCACCATTTCCTTCAGGTCCTTGTTGGTCGCCGCGATTACCCTTACATCACACGTGAGCCGCCGCATCCCGCCCACATGATAAAAGGTCCTGCTCTGGAGAACTTCCAGAAGCTTTCCCTGGAGCTGGAGCGGAATTTCTCCGATCTCATCGAGAAACAAAGTACCTCCGTACGCCATTTCAAAATATCCTTTTTTCCCGCCTTTTTTCGCGCCGGTGAAAGCGCCCTCTTCATATCCGAAAAGCTCGCTCTCCATCAGATGATAGGGGATTGCCGCGCAATTCACATGAATGAACGGGCCCTCATTTCTGCGGCTTGCCTTATGGATTTCCCCTGCGATAAATGTTTTTCCGGTTCCACTTTCACCGGTCAAAAGAATGGTGGTGTTCGTCACGCTCGATTTTTGAAGAAGCCTTGTGACCTCTTTTATCTTATCGTCATTTCCCAGCAGCTTAAACGCATGATAGCTGCCCTGCGGCAAGCCTCCCCGTTCCCTATCCCCTGTAATCTGCTTGTATGCCGCCGAATACTCCGACATTTCACCCAGAATATCCTCGGAATCGTGAATGGAGACCACCCTGACGGATTCATTCCGCACACGGATCATCGTCTGAGTCAGCCGGAAGGGTTTCGCTCCCATGTTCAGATACCGTTCACTCTCTCCGGTCTCATTTTCAAGTTCCCTGACCACTTTATACAATTCATCGTTTAGGACCCTGCCCGCCTTTTGACCCAATACGGCTTCTTCGTTGATCCATGGCGGAAATCTGCCCGCGGAAAGGATTTCAAAAAGGCCCAGATTCTCACCACATCCGGCACAGCCAAAGGAGCGAATCGTTCCTTCCTTTACAATCGCATACATGCTGTCCACTTCATCAAAGGGGAACGAGACTGTCTGACCGTTGACCACAGCCAAGAGGGTATTCTTTTTCCTTTCGAGACGGATTTCGTTGGACTCATATACCGTATCGACCAGCGGAAAACCGTCAGGCGGAGCAGCCGGGCAGCTTTTTGCTATGGGAAGCAGATCCTTCTGCTCAAGACAGCAGATGAGAACCAGTCCGCTGTCTGTCGACGCGGAGCATTGGAAAGGACAGATCTCTTTTATCTTTTCAACCGTCTGCCCTTCCCCGGAATTTTTCGTGAAGAAAACAAGGATGTCTCCTATTTCAAGTCTATCCCCAGCCGAGCCCAGAGGAAAGGATTTCTTCGTGCTCAAGAAAGAAAAGAACCTGCTTCCTATAAACAATATCCGTTCTTCCCCGTTTACGATCATGATGTTATCAGTATTCACAATGTTCCTCCAATGTGCCGCCGCCCCATGAGGCCCTCTATCGATCTATCAATTATACAGTTTTTAACTCACCTGGTCTGATCGGAAGCGGAAACCCCCGAAGCGTTTCCATTTTGCGCCAAAATGGCGCAAACCCGTCTCATGAGAATCCGGCTGAATGATCGGTAATATCATCAGCAATCTGGTTTTTGCGGTGCCGGCGGCGGCATTGAAAGCGTAATGTTTTCAAAACAGTCCATGCCGTCCCAGGTACTGATCGATCTGCTTCAGCCTCTCCTCATTGGAGGAGCCGATCTTCTGGGACAATACCGCGCAGAGGGCCTCCATGGCAAACTCCACTCCCACATAGGAGTTGAAAAACTCATGGGTGTCCACATCCGCCAGGATCACGACGGAGGCGTAATGAGCCAAGGGGGAGCTGGGCTTATCCGTAAACACGATAATGGAGACGCCCCGCTCCGCCGCCATCTCCAAGGCGCTGAGGTCCAGCTCCGAGTACCGGGGAAAGCCGAAAGCGATCACGCAGTCCCCCTCCTCCGCGTCGCTGAGGATATCGATGACGCTCAGGGCTGAATGGCTTGTAGAGTAGACATCGCTGAACATATGCTTCAGCAGGAGATACAGATAGCTCCCCACGCCGGTGTTGGCCCGGGAGGAGACAATATACTTCCGATGGGCCTCTGTAATGAGGCTCGCCGCCCGTTGAAAGACGGCGCTTGTATTTTTCTGCACCACACTGTTCAGGTTGCAGATGCAGCTGTGGAGATGCAGCTCCATGGCATCGGTGCTGTCCGTCTTCTCCACGCTTTTGAGCAGCCGTTCGGAGGGGACGGTGATGCTGTTGGAGATACTTGCCACCTTTTCGGAGTAGCTCCGCCGCAGACTCTTTTGAAAATCGATGTAGCCGGAAAACCCCAGTGCTCTGGCAAAGCGGATGACCGAGGTCTCACTGACGCCCACCTGCGCCGCAAGGTCCGTAGAGGTCATAAAGCACGCCTTCTCCAGATTGTCCAGCACAAAGGCCGCGATGCTTCGAGAGACCTTCGTCAAAGCTCCACCCTTGAGCGCCTCCTTGATTTCCTGCACTGACCTCACCCTTTCCTCGTTCCTATTTTATTATTTAATCATATTTTTGAACAAAAGTAAAGCGGGAGCAGCAAAACTCACAAAATCCGGAGGAATACTTTGCGAGATTCTCTAATTGCGTTCTGTGTCGGAAGGTGCTATGATGTCATAAAGAAGAATAAAATTCTTCAAAATATAAAAAGAGAGAAAATAATTTGGCAAAAGGAGCGGATAACCATGAAGATCGGATGCGTAAAAGAGATTAAGAACAACGAGTTCCGCGTCGGCATGACCCCTGAGAATGTAAAGAGCTATGTGAACGCCGGCCATGAGGTCTTCATCGAGAGGGGCGCCGGAGCGGGTTCCGGCTTCACCGATGAGGAGTATGCGGCCAACGGAGCCGTTCTGTTGGATACGGCAAAGAAGGTATGGGATCTCTCCGAGATGATGATTAAGGTCAAGGAGCCTCTGAAGGAGGAGTATCCGCTGTTCCACAAGGATCTGATTCTCTACACCTACCTGCATTTGGCCGCGGACCGTCCTCTCACCGACGCGCTGCTGGCCGCCGGGGTCAAGGGCGTGGCCTATGAGACCCTGGTGGAGCGGAACCGGACACTCCCCCTGCTGGCCCCTATGAGTCAGATCGCCGGACGGCTGAGTGTACAGGAGGGCGCGAAGTATCTGGAGAAGCCCTTTGGCGGAAGCGGCGTACTGCTCTCCGGCGTGCCCGGCACGCCGAAAGCAAAGGTGCTCATCCTGGGCGGCGGCAACGTGGGCACCAACGCCTGCAAGGTAGCCGTGGGCATGGGAGCGGA
>CATLCV010000167.1 GCA_949893755.1 uncultured Lachnospiraceae bacterium
CCGTAGGCATTTTTGTATTCTGCTTTGCACTGTTTAAAGCTGTTTTTATGTCTTCTGCCTTTGTGACGCGGATCCCTTTTGCACCATAGCTTTCTGCCAGCGCAATGAAATCCGGCGTATATTCCGGACAATCATGATCAGGCTGGCTGCAGCCGGTCTCACAGCTTTTCCGGTAACGCATACAGGTACTCGAATACCGCCTTTCATAAAACATTTCCTGCCATTGCCGCACATTCCCCAAGTATCCGTTATTCAGTATGCAGATAATGATCGGCAGTTCATAAACAACCGCAGTCGCCATTTCCTGGATATTCATCTGCATACCGCCATCGCCGGATATGACAATGACATCCTTATGCGGATTGCCAAGTTTTGCTCCGATTGCCGCAGGAAAACCATACCCCATTGTCCCCAGGCCGCCCGATGTCAGCATTTTCTTATTCTCACCAAGATCAAGAAATTGTGTTGTCCACAATTGGTTTTGTCCTACATCCGTAACGACAACAGCATCTTTAAACCCTTCATTTATGGATTGAATGATCATCTGCGGCGTCAGGCCGGACGCACCCATATCAATCGGATATTCCTTTTTCCAACGGCTGATTTGATCCGTCCACTCTGAGATATGAAGCGGCTTTGCCTTCTCAAGCAAAACGCATATAGCCTTTTTCGCGTCAGCTACGATCGGAACATCCACATCAATATTGCGGGAAATGGATGCCGCATCCACATCAATATGGATGATCTTTGCATTTACCGCAAATTCTTCTATTTTCCCTGTAATGCGGTCATTAAACCGGGTTCCTATAGAAAAAAGGACGTCACAATGACTGATCGCTGCATTGGCGGCATAGCGCCCATGGATCCCTATGTTGCCGACATAAAAACTGTTTGTTGTGGGAATTGCGCCCTTTCCCATGATCGTCGTAATAACAGGCACACCTGTCAGCTCTGCAAGCTGTGTCATCTCTTTCTCTGCATGGGCAATATGAACTCCGCCGCCGATCAGGAACACAGGCTTCACCGCATGATTTAAGATGTCCAGCGCCTTATTTAACTGTCCCATATGTACAGAGGTATTCGGCTTGTAGCCTCTGACCGCAATTTCCTCCGGATAGAAATCGCTGCCATATGCCCGTTGAATATCCTTTGGCAGATCAACAACCACTACCCCCGGTTTTCCGGTCTTTGCAATATAAAAAGCCTTTTTGATCGTTTCCGCCAAATCCTCCCTCTTCCGTACCGTTACGGCATATTTACAGATACTTCTTGTAATGCCCACAATGTCTACCTCCTGAAAGGCGTCATTCCCGATAAGGTTTGTCGCCACCTGTCCCGTAAAACATACTAACGGAACGCTGTCATAATTTGCCGTAGCAATCCCTGTGACAAGATTCGTAGCCCCCGGCCCGCTTGTTACAAGGCAGACACCAACTTTACCCGTAGAACGTGCATACCCGTCTGCCGCATGGATCATGCCCTGCTCATGACGCGGCAGGATCACATCTATTTCTTTCTCTCCATACAGTGCATCAAACAGATCAATCGCCTGTCCCCCCGGATAAGCGAACAATGTGTCAACTGCTTCTTCTTTTAGCGCCTTTACAAATAAATCCGCACCTGTCATCTGTTTCATAGCGTCCTCCATTCTTTAATGCGTGTGCTTGCATGCATTCTGTTTATTTTTTTGGCACTGCCCTCTGACAGCGCCAAATCTTACTGACCAATTCCTTTTACGAACATCTGCACACTTTCTTTTATGTACCTGTCTTTTTCAATCTCTGTAAGCTCTGTTCCGAACGATGCATTCAGAAATGTATAGCCGAATGTTGCCGAAAATACGGTCAATGCCAGAGCCTCATAATCTTTCTCCGGTATTTTGCCCATCGCGCACATTTTATTCAGATAATCGGTAAATGTCCTCAAAAAAGCCTGGGGAACCTTCATAATCAGCTCTTTGGTTTCCTCATAGAGCTGCGGGGCCCTCAGACCGATTGACAGATTCACGAAATCCGGCGTCATCCTGTCAATATACGCCCGCATGAACATTTCCAGGTCTGCCTGCAAATCCCACTCTACATTTTCAAAAATCTCCGGTGTCACATTCGCCCGCCAGCCAGCCTGGTTTGCCCCTTGTAAAACAATGTCCTTTTTACTCTCAAATTTGCGGAACAAGGTACACTCATTTACGCTGGCTGCCCTTGCAATTTCTTTCGTGGTTGTTGCGACATATCCCTTATCCCGGACTAATGCCATCGCCGCATCGATGATCTTCTGGCTTGTCTCATCCATATTCTGCTCCCCCCTCTCTGCGATTTTATCATTCATAATATTCTTTCATGCAAGTACATGCTTTCATCATAGCAGAATAAATCTTTAAAGTCAATATCCTGTAATAATTGGGGTTTTTATTGCACCACTTTCTATTTACTGTTATACTGTGTACATATCACACAGAAAGAAGGATCTTAAATGAGTGTCCCACAGACAATAAACGGTTTAATGCGGCATTTAAGGGATGATTGCAGCATTCAGATCAGCGGCAGTTATCAAAAACAGCAATTAATCAGTTATGGCTACTATCATGGATATAAAGGCTATCGTTTTGTAAAAAACAGGCACAATCAAATTCCATATACAGATTTCAGTGAAGTGGTTGCCGTAATTGAATATGACAACAATTTAAAAGCCGCATTATATTCTGATTTGATGTTTATCGAAACTGCCATAAAAAATATTGTCTGCAATGAGTCTGTAAACAGTTTAAAACTTGGCACATTTGAGCATGTCTATAAAGAACGTATGCGCGACAATACCACAAATACAAAATTACAGTCCAAACGGCTCAAGTTGAGAAACTCTGTATATTCAAAGTTGTCCACACGTTACCATGATGAGGAAGGCAGTGAAAACCAGATGGTTCGTCACTTTTACAACCGCGGGGAAGATGCTCCTTTATGGGTCGTTTTTGAAATATTATATCTAAGTGATCTTGCCAGCTTTTTTGAATGTTTAAATGAATCGATAAGAGAACATATCATGACGCAATTAAATATGTTCGATGTCTCCATTGATACAAACAGAAATCTGCTCAGCAGTATGCTGTACACTATAAAATCACTCCGCAATTCGGTTGCCCATAATAATATAATTTTTGATACCAGATTCAAAGACCGAAAAATTAGTCCCATACTTAAAAAATGGCTTGAAAAAGAAACTGACATGCAAAATATCACTTTATTTTCGCTGATTGACTATATAATCATTGTATGTTGTTTATTGAAACGTGTTGATTTTAGTTCCACAAGAGCAAAACAGCTGGTTCATACATACAAAAATCAAAATCAACTTCTCCAAAGCAGTGTTGCGCCTGCAATTTATACACAAATTATACCGCAAAATGTTACCCAAAAGATAATCGCTTTGGAAACTTACCTTAATACATAATCTGGCTGCAAATCATAATTTTTCTTGCATTTTTTTGGTTTGTATTGTATATTATAGGTATTGAAAGAGGTGTAAGTTTTAGGACTGCACTGGGAGAGTCACTCTGTGGCTCTCTTTTATGTTGTCCATCTCCAGAGTGAACATCACAGATAGTGCTTCCCTGTTATTTTCCCCCCAGACACACAGCTGATCCAAAACCTTCATCAAAGATTTCCCTCTATCACTTAAGCTGTTCCGATCTGTTTAGAGTGTGAGTTTGTCGAATATCAGGGCAGCGGATATGGATGCGGTGTGATCGGCAAGGTCGTAAATGTTACTGCGGACGAACGTGTGATCATCGACGGCAGGATCGACATGTCCCTGGTAAATGCCATTGCATTTGATCCATATACACATGGATATTATAAAGTGACCGAAAGAGTCGGCGAGGCATTCAAGGACGGTGGACGGTCTGGCGCTGAAAAAGTGAGATTAAGAGTTCCGAAAGTCCATTCCTGTCAGTCCAGAATCGGTAGGTAATTCAGACAAGGCGGCAGATGCATCATGTGATGTCCCGTCAGGGGCGTCAGGATCATGCCGCCTCTCGTTAATCTTCCCCAGAATACCAGTAACCACACGGACCGGAAATCCGTAGTCACGCCGCCTTCCTCCAGGATTCTCATCACCCACTCTTCCGGCACCATGGACTGCACCTGCTCCAACGTCAGGTTTTCTAATATGCCGCGGGTATTCTTCCCCACTTCAATCATATACTCCCGGAGCGCTTCCGCATGAATCCCTTTTCCGAACGCCGCCGCTTCGTCAAATTCCAGCGCGTTGCCTGTATCTGTAATGGATGCCCCAATCCTTCTCTTCCATTCCCCGTTAAAAATCTGATCCTGATTCATCATTAAAATATTGCTGATCAGATCCTCGATACGGTATGTATGCCAAAGCTGCCAGCACAGAGGAACCGTTTTTGTCCCTGCATAATGCAGGTCTACCTCACAGTCCTCTCTCGGCACGATCACATTCTGGTTGCCCGCCAGCATATGATCCAGAACATAATCCGCAATGGTTTTTTCAGCCCTCCCGGAAATCTCAGCAGGATGCACCATGCCATGAACCTCTAATACCAGCTCCCGGATCTTTTTGATATCTGTTCCTTTTAAAGCCTGTTTTAATTCATCATACTTTTCATTGATCGGTGTAAGTAATGCTTCTTTTGTCATTGGTCAAAACTCCTCTTTTCCGGTACATTATCATGGTTCATCAGATAAATGATCTTCCCAAAATTCTGTCTACTTTCATTTCAAATCACCTTAAAAGAAAATCTATTTTTTCACATGTGCCGTAATAATGGTATAGCTGTAGGAATTGACAGTTATAATTATATTTTCTATTTCACAATACCAATTTTTACCCTGTTTATAGATCATACATTTTTCAGATAAAATCATTTTTTTGCAATATTCGACCACATCTTCGTCCACATCCATATTGTCCAATTTTAAGTTTCTTTTTATTCTGTCAATTCCCATTTTGGTTGTATGAATTTGATCAATGTGATCAAGTAATTTCTGCTTCTCTTCCATATTCAGCCCATCTATCATCAACGCTATATACAAACATTCATTACAAAATAAAAATATATCTTATTTTACCAATATTCACCGTACACGCATCGACAAAACGATTTCAAAATCAACCATTCCCCTATATTTTTTCTACATTCCCACATCGAGGAAACTTTTTTGTTTACTCTGTCCCCTTCCGCGCAGTCAATTAATTAGTTTACAAATCCTCTTTTTAATTTCCATAGAAATTCCAACCTATCATTTCCTGCCCAAATATCGGCAAACCTTTTTCTGGTACTCTAAATATTCCTCCCCAAATACTTCCTTCAAAAATCCTTCTTCCACATATACGATCTGCAGATGCAGCATCACTCCCGCAAAGACAGAAACCGCCAATAAAATCCAATGAAAAAACATCAGCAGAATCCCGATATACACAAAATCAAATCCTAAAAAAGCAGGATTCCTGCTGAACCGATAAATGCCCTTTGTCACCAATTCTGTCTGATCCATTTTTGAAACTCCTGCTCTCCAGCTATCCTGCATAGTCAGCACCGAAATCACAAAAACAACAACACCTGCGATTCCAAAAACTCCTCCCAAAACTCTTACAGGTCCCACAAAAAAATGAATATCCAAAATGATACTAAAGACCTCCGAAGCAAGAACCATATATGCAGAAATTTTCACGGCCAACTCAATATTTTTTACCGATCCGGACTTTCCTTTTCCAAGCTGGTCCGTTTTGATTCCTTTTCTGCTTTGGGACGTCATTTTAATGAAATAGCATCCATAAAATGCCAATAAAACCGCAATACCTGTCACCTGAAATATCAAGACTTTCTCCTCATATTCGATTTCTTTTTTGTGAAACCGCAGGCCGTAATTTCGAAAATCATCGTTCTTCCGGTTGAACTTATTCCTGATCATTCGTCAGGTTCAGCTTGTCCAGCACATAAAATGCCAGGCTCAGAAGCATCCCCACGATACACGCCAGCACCATTCCGGTCAGTTCTACATTTCCCAGCTTCACGGAAATCCCGGACAGACCTGTGACAAAGATCACCGAGGTCAGCGTCAGGTTTCTGGAACGCCCGTAATCCACCTGAGAATCTACCAGGATCCGGATCCCGGACGCGCCGATCATCCCGTACAGCAGGAAGGAAATCCCGCCGATCACCGGCCCCGGAACCGTCTGGATCAGCATGGACAGCTTTCCGATCACGGAGCAGAGAATGGAGAGCACTGCCGCTCCCGCGATCACCCGCACGCTGTAAACCTTTGTAACCGCCATCACACCGATATTTTCTCCGTAGGTCGTGGTCGGAACGGAACCGATCATACCGGAAAGCATGGTGGAAAAATTATCTCCGAAGAGAGACCGGTGCAGTCCCGGGTCTTTCAGCAGATCCCGTCCTACGATCTTGCTGGTCACGACCTGGTGGCCGATATGCTCCGAAGTGATCACCAGGATCACGGGAAGGATCGTCAGGATCGCCCCGATGTCAAACTTCGGCAGCTGGAAATTGGGCAGCGCGAAAAACGGTGCCTTTGCCACCTCCGCAAAGTCCACGATCCCGCAGAACAAAGCGGCGATATATCCCGCGATGACCGCGATCAGGATCGGGATTACCGACAAAAATCCCTTGAACATAATATTTCCGAACACAGCCACGCCCAGCGTCACCACAAAGACGATCACATGCTTCATATTGATGGTTTCATCCAGAAGCCCTGCGTTGCCTGCCGCGCTCCCGGCAAGCTCCAGCCCGATCAGCGCCACCACCGGGCCCATGGCCGCAGGCGGAAGCACCACATCGATCCAGTCCGAACCGAATTTATAAATGATAAAGGCTACGATACATCCGCAGAAACCGACAGCCACAAAGCCGCCCAGCGCGTATTCATACCCCATCTGGTTGATGACGATCCCCGCAGGCGCAAGAAACGCGAAGCTGGAGCCAAGGTAGGCCGGCGCCTTCCCCTTTGTGACCGCAATAAAGAGAAGCGTTCCCACACCATTCATAAACAGAACGATGGCCGGATTGATCCCGAAGATAAAGGGCACCAGCACCGTCGCGCCGAACATGGCGAACATGTGCTGGATACTCAGCGGAATCAGCAGATTAACAGGAACCTTCTCTTCAACCTGGATAATGTTTCTTTCTTTCATTTTCTCTCTCCTTTTCGATTGCCTTTCATTTCCATAGTATTCCCCGGCAGCTCTTTTCTTATTGTATTGTATCAAATCCCTTCTTTCAATATTTTTATATCGCTTTCCGACAGATCGAATAAAAGCAGGAGGACCTTTTTATTGCAGTTCAACCTCCACCTGATACTCCTCATCTATAAAAATATATTCCGCATGATAAGCCTGGCACTTTTCTAAAAATTCCGCGTTATCCCTGCAAACATTTTCCATCGTGCATCCGCCGTCATCCAGCCGCTTTTCCACCGCGCCGGCGTATTCCCTGATCTCCCGGAAATGCGTTTCTATGTAGCCGCGGCTCATGACCAGGCAGTAAAACCGGATCTGCTCCCGATATTCCGGCGCAAAATCTTTTTGCCAGCCGAATGGAATATAGCAGCCCTCCACGATCAGATTCTGCTGATTTTCCACCGCCGTTTTGATCATTTCCCGGACGATCGGCCACAGATAGTCCGTCAGGGCTTCATCCCCGCTCTCCGGTGTCAGTGTTGTATGTCCGCTTCGGATCAGTCCCATCTTTAAATGGTCGATGGACAGGTACGGAAAATGATATCGCTCCAGCAGCTTCTGGGCAAGCACTGTTTTTCCTGTATGGGATGCTCCCGTGATTAATACGATCATTTTTGCTCCTCCTTCTGATCCTGAACCTCTGCCTTCCAAAATACCAGACTGAGCAATGCCGGTTCTGACTTACCAAGATCACACCGCCAGTTCCATCAATCTCCGTTAAAATCATCTTACCATCGTTTTTGCCGAATTACAACCTGCAATAAAGTAACAACGATATCACTCTGTTTTTCCTTATTCCCAAAAAACATTTGCCCTTTTCGTCCTTTTCGCGTATACTAAGCTCATGTCCCGTCCGGCAGGATATTCTGGCGATATACCGTTTCGTCCGGCGGACGGTTCCTGATTTTTCAAAAAGGGAGGTGGGCATTCATGCCGTTGGTTCTCTGCGTTGCTGCAGCTCCATGCAAAGTCTTTTAGGGCAGGACAGCATGGAGCGGTAAACCTGCTCTGGGGAGCTGTGAAAAATATCTGATGCATCCGGCTGGTCTCCAGGTCCGTCTGCAAAGGTGATCGATTCACAGTTCCTAAGACTTTGCATTTATCAAGGAAGCAGTATCAAAAACAAGATATCGGAATCAATTTGAATCCAGATTGGTTCCATTTGATAAGGAGCAAAGTCTATGAAAAATCTGATACATACCATACACGAAATGAAAACCTTTTTGCTGCTCTGGTCCACCCAGTCCTTTTCCGGCCTTGGCAGCGCCATGACAAGCTACGCGCTGGTGATCTGGTCCTATTCGCAGAAGGGCTCGGCCCTGATGACCGCGCTTTTGATGGTCAGCTCGTATGCGCCCTATGTGCTGCTCAGCATTTTTGCCGGGGCGCTCAGCGATCGCTGGAACAAAAAACGGACCATGCTGGTATGCGATTCCATCGCCGCGCTGACCACCGTTGTCATGCTGCTCTTATTGAGAAACGATGCGCTGCAGATCTGGCATCTCTATGTGATCAACGGGATCAACGGACTGATGAACACGGTCCAGCAGCCGGCCTCAGAGGTGGCGACCACAAGGGTGCTGCCTGAAAAATACTATCAGCGGGTGGGAGGATTGAAGTATTTTTCCAGTTCTCTCAATTCTGTCATGACGCCCATCATTGCCACGGCTGTCATGGGAATGGCAGGCATGGGCGCGGTGGTCGCCTTCGACCTGTTTACCTTTTTTACCGCATTTCTGGTGCTGGCATTCGGAATCCGGATCCCGGAGAACACGGGAGCGGACGAAGCACAGGAAAAGCTTCTGGTTTCCGCGAAAAAAGGACTCGCTTACCTGAAAAAGGAGCAGGGGATCTTTCATCTGATCCTGTTTCTGGCCTCCATCAATCTGGTGGCCTCCATCTATGACGCGGCATTTCCCGCCATGATGCTTTCCAGAAACGGCGGCAGCGAAAAGGTGCTGGGAC
Source organism: uncultured Lachnospiraceae bacterium (assembly GCA_949893755.1). Taxonomy (GTDB): domain Bacteria; phylum Bacillota; class Clostridia; order Lachnospirales; family Lachnospiraceae; genus Schaedlerella. The sequence continues at coordinate 9,187 of CATLCV010000167.1, forward strand.
TGGTCAATGCGGTGATCGGCATCACCACATTTTCCGGCAGTCTCCTGGCCGCCTTCCTGAAAGCGCCGAAGAGCCGGGTTCGGGTGATCTGCGGCTGCCTGCTGTTTTCCATGAGCACGGAGAATTTCCTGCTGGCGTTCGGCCGGACACCGTTTGTCTGGTGCCTGGGCGGATTCCTGGGCTGGATCTTCATCCCTCTGATGAGCACGAACCTGGACGCAATCCTGCGTCTGCATGTGCCCTTGGAAATGCAGGGGCGGGTGTATTCCGTCCGCAATTCCCTGCAGTTTTTCACCATCCCCATCGGGTATTTCCTGGGCGGGTTCCTGGTGGACCAGGTATTTGAGCCGGTCATGGCTGCGCAGAGCGAGGGAAGCCTTCTGGTAAAGCTCTTCGGCTGCGGGAAAGGCTCCGGGGCGGCGTTTTTATTTTTGATCCTTGCATTTGCCGGGATCGGAGTGTGCCTGTATTTCCGGCGGGATCGGCAGATCTGGAAGCTGGAGTAGTATGGGGCTGCCATCCGGCAGCCTCTTTTTTAGTTTCCTGTCAGTTAACTTTGTATCTCAAAATCAACTTCCTCTCTCTTGAATATCCGTCTCTGCCTTTGGTACAATATCCTTACAGCCGATTGCATCCGGCGTCTATTTCTCTACAGTTCCCAAGGAGGTATCACAGCCATGAACCAGTTACATTTATCCGAAAATATCACCCGCCTGCGGCGGGAACGTAAAATCACCCAGGAGGAGCTTGCGGATTTTCTCGGCGTCACCAAGGCGGCGGTCTCCAAATGGGAAAACGGACAGACCTCACCGGACATCCTGCTGCTCCCCCAGTTAGCCTGCTTTTTCGATATCACCATCGACCAGCTGCTGGGCTATGAGGCGCAGCTCTCCGGTGAACAGATCCGGCGGTGCTACCTGGAGCTCTGCCAGGATTTTGTGAGCCTTCCGTTTCAGGAGGCTTATGAAAAGGCGCGTTCTCTGGCCCACCGGTATTATTCCTGCTATCCGCTCCTGCTGCAGCTCTGCACCCTGTATCTGAACCATTTTATGCTGGCGCAGACGGCGGAGGAGCGCCGGCAGATGCTGCATGACGCTCTGCGGCTCTGCGACCGGATCCTGGAAGGCTGCCGGGATGTGGGGATCTGTGCCGACGCCTCTTCCATGAAGGCCATGCTCTATCTGCAGCTCGGGGCTGCGGCGGAAGCAGTGGAGCTCCTGGAGCCTGCGGCGGACCTGAGCCACCTTTCACTGCAGGGCAGTATGGGAGCGGTGCTGATCCAAGCCTACCTGATGTCCGGAGAGCAGGAAAAGGCAAAAGATTATGCCCAGGTCCGGCAATACGCCGACCTGCTGAATCTGGTGGGCGATATGATCCAGCTTCTGCCCATGTACGCGCAGGACCCTAAACGCTGCGGGGAGATCATGCGCCGCGCCGCTGGCATCATGGAGCTCTATCACCTGGAGCAGCTGCACCCGAATCTGGCCGCACAGTATTACTTCCAGGCCGCGCTCATTTATGCCGGAAATCCGGGCGCGGGCAGCCAAAACTCTGCCAAGCGGGATTCCGGCGATCGGGATACCGAAAAACGAGACATTGGCGATCTGAACGCCCAAAATGCCCTGCATATGCTCCGCGGCTTCGAGCGGTGCGTCAGCAGTCTTTTGAGCCAGGAGCGCATCACCCTGCACGGGGATTCCTATTTTGACCGGCTGGATGTCTGGATCGACCGGCTTCCCCTGGGCGATATGGCCCCCCGTGATAAAGTCTTTGCCAGACAAAACGCGTTGGACGCATTGAAGCATCCTGCTTTTTCATCCATAAAAGAGACTGAAGGATTCCGGGATATTTGTAAACGGCTGAACAGCTGATTTATGAATCGCTATTTTATTTTTGAAAGGAGGCAGTCATCATGCCTGAAATTCACGAAATGTTACCGTTTATCATTCCTTTAGCCATCGCGGAATTTGCTCTGCTGGCCTATACCATTTACCACATCCTGACCCACACGGCTTACAAACGGGGCAGCCGCGCCCTGTGGCTGGCGGTGGCGCTGATCGGAATGCAGTTCATCGGACCGATCCTGTATTTCCTCCTGGGAAAGGAGGACGCCTGATATGGAAATGCTGACCCTGTCCCATGTGGAAAAGCATTTCGGAGAAAAGGAGGTCCTCCGGGATGTCAGCTTTTGTGTTCCGGAGCACACCGTGTTCGGCTTTGTAGGGCAAAACGGCGCCGGCAAGACGACGGCCATGAAGCTGATCCTGGGGCTTCTCCCCTGTGACGGCGGCCGGATCACGGTCAACGGATCGCCGGTCTCCTACGGCAATACGGACACCAACCGTTTTATCGGATACCTGCCGGATGTTCCGGAATTTTATTCCTATATGACGCCGGCGGAATACCTGGCCTTCTGCGGAGAGATCACAGGAATGCCGAAAAAGAAGATCCGAAAACGGAGCCGGGAGCTGCTGGCTCTGGTGGGCCTGGAAAAGGAAGCCCATCGGATCAGGGGCTTTTCCCGGGGGATGAAGCAGCGTCTCGGCGTGGCCCAGGCTTTATTGAACCGGCCCAAGCTCCTGATCTGCGACGAGCCCACTTCCGCCCTGGATCCTGCCGGGCGGAAGGAGCTTCTGGATATCCTGACAGCGGCAAAGGAGCAGACCACGGTGCTCTTCTCCACCCACATCCTTTCCGACGTGGAGCATATCTGCGATGAGCTGGCATTTCTCCACGAAGGCCGGATCGTACTCCAGGGCCCTCTGGAAAAGGTACGCAGGCTCCGCAGGGCGTCCGATGTGGAATTGGAAATGGAATACGCCCGGGATGCCCGGCTGCTGCTGTCGGATTTTCCATTTCTCAAAAGGCAGGGCCGAACTCTTCTTTTCTTAGAAAAGGGAAAAGCGCTGCCGGAGATCCTTGGCCGGATTGCGGAACAAAGGCTCCCCATCCGCCGGGTGGAACGGATGGAGCCCACGCTGGAAGACTTATTTATGGAGGTGATCGGGAAATGACGGCATTTCTGAAAAAATGGATGGAGGTGACCGGAAAATGACGGCATTTCTGAAAAAAGAATGGATGGAGCTGGTCCGCACCGGACGGCTTTGGTTCCTGCTGCTCTTATTTATTTTATTCGGGATCCTGAATCCGGCAGTTGCCAAGCTGACTCCCTGGATGATGGAGCTCATGGCGGAACAGATGGCCGGATCCGGCCTTGCTGTGACCGCGGTGACAGTGGATGCCATGACCTCCTGGACCCAGTTCTACAAAAATATGCCCATCGCTTTGATCGTATTTGTGCTGCTGAGCAGCGGAAGCTTTACAACGGAATACCAGAAGGGGACGCTGATCCCGGTAGTGACCAAGGGGCTGTCCCGCCGCAGGATCCTGGCCGCCAAGGCAAGCCTGTTGCTGGGTTCCTGGACGGTCTTGTATTTCCTGTGCTATGGGATCACTTACGGGTATAACGCTTATTTCTGGGATAACAGCATCGCAAAATCGCTTCTGCCCGGCGCCCTGTGCTGGTGGCTGTTCGGGGTGTGGGTGCTCGCATGGCTCCTGCTCTTTTCCGCCATCGCGGACAGCAGTACGCAGGTGCTGTTCGGAACCGGCGGGGCGGCGCTTGCCGCGTATGTTCTGGGACTGTTTCCGAAGGCAGGGAAGCTTCTTCCGGTGAAGCTGATGGACGGGATGAACCTGCTGTACGGCAATACGAAGCCCGCGGATTATGCTGCAAGCGCGGGGATTGCCTGCGGGATGGCGGTGGTCTGCGTGCTTCTGTCGGTCGTCTGTTTTGACCGGAAAAGATTGTGAAGGGTTTAGATAAAAAACTTAGGTTTTTTATCCCAGAAGTAAAAAACGTCAAATGCACATTTTTACATTGTGCGACTTCCGTTACG
>CATLCV010000168.1 GCA_949893755.1 uncultured Lachnospiraceae bacterium
ATAGACAATTTCAAAGCATTGAATGATTTTTCTATGGATCTGGATCCGTTTACGGTTGTTGTAGGAAATAATATGTCCGGAAAAAGTACTGTCCTGCAGGCATTGGATTTTTTGTCCAATATCGTGAAAGAAGATTTTACTGTTTTTCTGGATCGAAGAGGATGGAAAGTGGCTGATATCAAGTCTCAAATGCAGAAATCTCAGAAAATGACCTTTGCCTGCGATTTGGAACTCATGGTAGAAGGCGAGATGGTATCTGTACAATGGAAAATAGAAATTTTAGCGTATGCTTTAAAGAACATTATGGAATTGTCACGGGAAGAAATCCGTGTGCAAAGGGAAGAGGGGGAGGATATTATCCTGAACTATGCCCAGCCCTCCGGAGGATATATGATAGATAAAATGGGAAAATGTACTGCGTTTCCAGAGAAGCTTCTGTTTCGGTCCTCCGTAATGAAAATGTTTGATTTGGACAATTATCCCGTCATACAGGCGCTCAAAGTATGTTTTGAAAAGCTGGAATCCTTTGAATTACTTTCACCGGACAAAATGCGCCTGTCCAGCCGCGGTGATACAAACACGATCGGAAATGCCGGAGAAAAATTACCCTCCTTCGTGAAATCCATGAATCAAATACAGAAAGAAGATTTCGAGAGCAAGATAGAAGAACTGCTTGGAAAGCGTATTGTAAGTGTGGATGCTAAGACCAAGGGAAAGCCGGGATGGACGGAACTGATCACAGAGGAAAGATACGGGGCAAAAACCATGAAGATCAAGTCTAAAAATATGAGCGATGGTATGCTCCGGCTGTTAGCCTTTTTGGCAATCTGCGAAATGGACCCATGTACGATGCTGCTGGATGAAATTGAAAATGGGATTAATCTGGACTACGCAGAACAAATTGTTCATATTCTGGATGAGAATTGCAAAAGTAAAAACAATCAGTTGATCGTCACGACACACAGCCCGATTTTCTTAGATTATGTTCAAAAAGAAAATATCCGGTATTTGTATCGGGAGCCGGCTTCGGGAAATTGTAAATGCAGTTCTCTGGCCCAAAATACGGAGCTGAATGAAAAACTGCAGTATTTATATCCGGGAGAATTGTTTATGAATATGAGCAATAAAGACATTGTTGATCTATTATTGAAACAAGAGGGGCAAAATAGAGGGGCAATCTGATGGATAAAATCAAGCTGTTGGTATATGGGGAAGGCGCAACGGATTATGGTTGGCGGGACGCATCGGGAGAATGGAGAGCAGGCCCGATCATTTATCTCCTTCAGAAATGTGCGGCAGAGTTACAGACAGAACTGGAAATTGATTATGCGGATAAAAGTGTAATTGATGGAAAAAAGCGAATGAAGTTTGGTATGAGGCGGACAAGAAATGTAAATGGAAAAGGGATCCCTGCACTTCGATTTACAGTATATGCTTTGGATCGAGGCTATACGAGAGGTATATTTTATTGCGATACGGATAAAGTCGAATATGGAAAAAATACAAGAGAGTCAGATTGTAAAAAACATTTTGAAAAAATATATGAGGATGTTTTACAGGGACTGCAGGATGATATTTCGAAAAAATGGATCGGTATACCTATGATCGCGCTGAAAATGATAGAGTGCTGGCTGTTAGCTGATCAGGACGCATATCAGAATTATTTTGGCTCGAGACCTGAAAAACCGCTTTTGCCTAAAAGGCCGGAACTAATATGGGGAGAGAAAAAGGAGCCGAAGAGTGATTACCCTAAAAATGTAATGACTCGCGTACTGAAGCAATATCATAAGGAGCCGGGGCGTGAGGTTTTTATTGAAATTGCAAAAGCAACACAGATCAGAGTTTTGCTGGAGAAATGTCCGATCAGTTTTTCCAAATTTTATGAGGATTTTGAAAGGCTATTGTTGGCAGAGACATAATAAGAAGAAGCTGCCGGAAAATGACGGTATGACAGCAAGCTCTTGCAGTCATACAGCATTTCCCGGCAGTCTCTTTTCGGTGCGAGTGTGCGTCACGGCGCACACATTTTACTTTAACCGCTCCGCCATCGTATAAAACTGATAATACGTTCCCTTCTGTGCCATCAGGCTTTCATGGTTCCCTTCCTCCGTGATCCCCTGGTCGGTGAGCACCAGGATCCGGTCCGAATTTTTAATACTGGACAGCCGGTGCGCAATGGTAATGGTGGTCCGTCCCTCGGACAGGTGATGGAGCGACTGTGCCACCGCAAATTCGCTCTCATTGTCCAGCGCCGAGGTGGCTTCGTCCAGGATCATGATGGGCGGATTTTTCAAAAAGACCCGGGCAATGCTGATGCGCTGCTTCTGCCCGCCGGACAATTTTACGCCCCGCTCGCCCACATACGTATCATATCCGTCCTTCAATTCCCGGATAAATGCATCCGCGCCCGCCTTCTTTGCGGCTTCCACAGCGTCCTCTTTGGATGCGTCCGGGTTTCCGTACAGGATATTCTCCAGCACCGTGCCGGAAAACAGGTACACATCCTGCTGGACGATCCCGATATTTTTCCGAAGACTCTTCAAAGTAAAGGACTTGATATCCTCCCCGTCGATCCGGATCACCCCGCCGCTGATGTCATAAAACCGGGGGATCAGGTTGCACAGCGTCGTCTTTCCGCCGCCGGAAGGGCCCACGATGGCCAGCTTTTCCCCGGCGTGGACGGTCAGGTTCAGATGCCGGAAGACGGTATTGTGGTCGTCCGGGTATTCAAAGGAAACATCCTCAAAGGAAATCGTTCCCTCCGGTATGCCCATTTCCTTCGCCCCAGGCTCGTCAAAGATCTCCACGTCCGCGTCCATGATCTGCAGGAAACGCTCAATGCCGGTGAGCCCTCTCTGGAACTGCTCGGCAAATTCAATGATCCTGCGGATGGTGGCGATCAGCGTGGATACATACATCACATAGGCCACCAGGTCCCCGGCGGTGATCAATCCCTTTACGAGGAAAATGCCGCCCATCAGGATCACGGTCAGGTTCATCAGCCCGTCAAAGGCACGGGTCGAGGTCTGGAAGGCCGCCATATATTTGTAGGTTTCCTTTTTGATATCATAAAAACGCAGGTTGCCCTTTTCAAACTTGTCGATTTCTACGGGCTCATTGGTAAAGGCCTTGACCACCTTCTGCCCCAGCAGGCTGTCTTCAATGGATGCGTTTAACTCCCCGATCTGGACCCGCTGCCTGGCAAAGGCCCTTCTGCTCCTTCGGTTCAGCTTAATGCACACATAGGCCATCACCGGGACAATCAGGAAAATAGCCAGGGTCAGGGGAAGGTTGACGGAGGCCAGGATCAGGAAGGAGATCACTGCCTTCACCGCCGCGATGAAAAATTCCTCCGGACAGTGGTGGGAAAATTCCGTTACGTCAAACAGGTCGTTGGTGATCCGCCCCATGATCTGCCCCACCTTGGTATTGTTGTAATAGGTGTTGGACAGCTTCTGCAGGTGGGCGTAGGCATCTCTGCGCATATCCGTCTCGATGGCGGCGCCCATGACATGCCCCATATCCGCCATATAATAGTTGGCCATACAGTCGATGACACGCAGTACCAGGTACAGCAGCGCCATCTTCCCGATCACCTCCGCAGTGAGCCCTGCCAGATCCTGCATACCGGTATTGGTGATAAAACGGATGATCATGGGGAGCACCAGCTCGCAGAGCGTGGTAAGGGAGGCACAGAACAGGTCCGTGGCAAGCACCCCCTTATGCTTTCTGTAATAGGGGAAGAACCGCTTCATCAGTTCTCCGGTAGTATATTCTTTATTCTCTGTTGGCATTATTTCCTCCGATCAAAGCAGCAGCGGAAATAGAAAAAACGGCCGGACCGGCTGCACATCCGCCGACCCTTTCGATCCGCTGCAATGAATCTGTATTTCAGGTCTGCATGAATCAGTTTATACGATATAACTCCGGAAAGCAATAGAAAAACGTTTCGTTTTTAAAAGTTGATTGACTTTTTGATGGTTATATGAAATAATGAAATCACATTAAAAGGTAAAACGTTTCGTGAAAAAAGAAAAAAGGAGAACAAAAAGATGAAAGACACAAAGCAGCAATGGTTTAAGGATGCCAAATTCGGTCTGTTCATCCACTGGGGGCTGTATGCGCTTCTGGCCGGCGAGTATAACGGAAAGAAGACCGACCGCATTGCGGAGTGGATCATGAACGACCTGGATATCCCTGTGGAAGAGTACGAAAAATTAGCTTCCCAGTTTAATCCGGTTGAATTTGACGCGGAGAGGATCGTCCGCAAGGCAAAGGAATGGGGCATGAAGTATATCGTCTTTACTTCCAAGCATCATGAAGGCTTTGCGATGTGGGATTCCAAGTGCAGCGATTACAATGTGGTAAAAGCCACCCCTTACGGCAGGGATATCGTGAGACAGTTCCGGGAAGCCTGCGACAAGTATGACATGAAGCTGGGATTCTATTATTCCCAGGCGCAGGACTGGCACGATCCGGACGGGTACATCCACAGAAAGGACAATTCCAAGAAGAATTACCGCGCATACCTGGAACGGAAATGCTTCCCGCAGCTTCGGGAGCTTCTGACCGAGTATGGAGACGTCGCCCTGATCTGGTTCGATACCCCCATGGGGACGACAAAGGAAGAAAGCCAGGAGATGGTGGATCTGGTGAAGAGCCTCCAGCCGAACTGTATTGTCAGCGGGCGGATCGGCAATGAGCTGGGCGAATATATGACCACAGGAGACAACTTCATCCCCCGTCTTCCGTATGAAGGCGACTGGGAGGTTCCGGCGACGCTGAACGATACCTGGGGCTTCAACAAGGACGACCACAACTGGAAGGATCCGGAAGAGATCATCCGCCTTCTGGTCAAGATCAACAGCCGGGGCGGAAACTACCTGCTCAATATCGGACCCGAGGCCTCCGGACATGTGCCGGATGAAAGCATCCGTATCCTGGACGAGGTCGGGAAATATGTGAATGAAAATGAAGAGGCCATCTTCGGGACAAAGCGGGTCGGGATCTATGCGTATGAACTGGACTGGGGCATGCTGACCAGAAAAGACCATAAGCTTTATGTCCATGTATTCAAGCCGAGAAGAAGGGTGGAGCTCATCAATATTGCAAATAAGATCACGGGGGCTTACCTGGTAGCGGACAAGCGGGAGCTGGAATTTAAGATGTCCATGACCTGCGAGGGCTGCAGCGCCATTGATGTAGAGCTTCCGGAAGACTATTTCGACAGGAAATATTTCAGCATCTGCCTGGAAATGGAAGAGGAAGAACCGATCTTTGAACCGATCACAGGATAAAAAGAGAAACAAAAAGAGGGGGCGGAAAGCCCCCTTTTTGTATGCCGTCGCATGCGGAAAAGCTGCCGGCGGCAGATATTCTTATCTACTTCGTATCTAACGTCAGGTCCCTGACGGACTGTCTCTCATAAAAGCATACGTCTACACATCGGATCAGCGGAAAATCGGAATAATCTCCCTGCATCCTCCTGTACAGGATGCGCGAAGCGGTTTCCCCAATCAAAGACAGATTCTGCGCCAGGGAGGTGATGGGCGGATACATACTGCGGAACAGAGGATCGTCGTCAAAGGTGACTACAGACAGATCCCCGGGGATGGCGCAGCCGGAGGTGCTGGCCTCCATCAGGCCGCCAAGGGCGCTTAAATAATTGGTAAAAAAGATCGCGGTGGGAGATTCTTTGCTTTCCATCAGCTGCCGGAAGTGCCTTTTCCCTTCATTGATGGCATCCTGGTTTGTGGAGAACCGGATGGATTCCGGGTAAGTAATGGAGCGGATCCCTGCTTTTTCATACACATCCCGGAAGCCCTGGATCCGTTCGGTCACAGGACTGGAAGCATAGGCCGGATCCAGAATATGGACTCTCTGATGCCCTTTTTTCAGCAGATACCGGGCCAGCAGAGCGCCGCCGTTATAGTTGTCCGAGACCACGCAGTCCACAGGCGGATGGCCTATTGTGACAGGATTCTGGTCCAGAGCTACCACAGGGATGTTTTCCGCCTGCAGAAGGCGGTATCTGTCGTCCAGCAGATTGGCAGGCAGGATGATCACCCCGTCGATCTTGCGGACGATCAGATCCTGCAGGAGCTCATTTTCGATCTGCGTGTCATGGGAATAGGAGCAGGTAATGACCGTATAATTATAGTTTACAAAAAACTGCGATACGGCGCTGATGATCGTTCCCCAGAAATAATTGCCCAGGTCGGTAACAAGGATGGCGACGGTCATGGTACGCTTGGAACGCAGCAGCTGGGCGGTACGGTTCGGTTTATAATTGAGGTGGGCGATGGCTTCCTCAATGCGGAGGCGGTTCTTTTCCTGGATTTTTTTGTTGTTAAGATATTTCGAGATCGTGGCCAGGGAAAGGCCAGTCTCTCTGGCGATATCTTTGATCGTGACTTTCATGTGCTCCTCCGTTCTGGTAAGATAAATATACAATTATTTTATCATGAGAAGAAGAAATGCTCAACAGCAAACAAAAGTGAAACGATTTTTGTTATTTTTAGACAAAAACGTTTACTGTATCTTGTGCAATCATACTAAAATCAAGTAAAATGCACAACTTTATTGACATTTTTTTGTGAGAAGGTTATAATAAACTTACAAAACGAAACGTTTTACTTCTGCAGATGTAAACTATTATGCACTAATCAACTAACAATCTAAAGAAAAATGGAGGGATTTATTTTGAAAAAGAAATTTGTAGGGCTTCTTTTGACGGCAGCGATGCTTGTAACGGTACTGGCGGGATGCGGCAACGGCGATTCTTCATCTTCTGACAGTGAGGGGGGGGTAAATTCCGGTGCAGGAGATACGGCGGCGGAGTCTGACGCAGACGCCGGAGCAGGTGCAGATTATGATGTGGAGAACAGGGAGTATAAGGATGTGAACATCACGATCCATACCAGATGGGATGTGGGAGATGTTTCCGGCCCTCTGTACCAGGCGATCGTAGAAGGCTTCATGGAGAAATATCCGGGGATCACGGTAGAGCAGATCAATATTCCGACAGAGTCTGAGTGGCTGAATTCAGAATCCGTGCTGATGTCCGATCCGTCCTCCATGCCGAATGTGCTCGTAGAATACGGCGGCTCCAGAACCGCGGAATATGTGAAGTCCAACCTGATCGTGAAGATGGATCCGTATTATGAGCAGTATCCGGAGTGGGGGGAGAGCTTCAACTCCCTGGGCGAAAGCCTGACAGACTACAGTTCTTATGGGATGGAAGGGATTTACGGCGTACCGTTTACAGCATACCAGGTGATGCTGTTCTATAACGAGGACATCCTGAGTGAAAATGATATCGATCCCCAGAGCCTTGAGAGCTGGGATGACCTGATGGCGGCATGCGAGAAGCTGAAAGCAAACGGAGTACAGCCGTTTGATATGGGCGAAAAGGATGACTACCGTTTCGGACATCTGCATTCCGCACTGAATTATAAAACATTTGGCTGTGACATGGCAGAGAAGCTTGGAAGCCGTGAAGTTGCTTACGACGGCGACGAACAGAAAGAGATCTATCAGATGATCATTGATGCCAGCGACAAAGGATACCTTGGAACCAACCTGCTGGGCAATGACGACGGACAGGAGAGAGCGCTTTTCAACACCGGAAAGGCAGCATTCCTGTTTATGGGAACCTGGTTCTGCGCAGAGGATCATACGGGACTGGAGCTTTTTGACAATGAAAAGATCCATGCGCTCCGTATGCCTTATGTAAATGAAGAATTTAAGCTGCACGACATGGGCGGCGGAAATGAAGCTTACTATGTAGTAGATACAGGCGATGCGGATGAAGTGGCAGCTTCCGTATTATTCCTGAAGTATATGACCAGCGAGGACGTGGTGAAGGAATTCGTAAAGGGATATCCGACTCCGGTTTGTGTTAATGTGGAATCAGAGGGAGGCAATTACCTGAGTCAGGAAGCTTCTGCGATCATAGCAGAGACAGCGGATGTCCGCGGCGATATCGAGAACTACGACAGTGCGACACATATGATCAATACAGTCCGCCAGGCACTCCAGGGGATCGCGATGGGCGACGACGCGGAGAAGGTCGGCAAGACCGTTGTGGATACGATCGCTCAGTATGAATAAGAGCGGATCCTCAGAAACAGTTTTTGCAGATCAGGCGCTGTGCCCTCTAAGGCGCAGCGGCCGCGGGGATAAAATATAAAACAGCTTCTTAGATACGTGGGCATTGTAAGAGGAAAGTGCTTTACAATGTCCACGTACTGAGTTTTGGAGGTGGACTGTATGTTTTTTAAATCAAGTAAATATCGAAAAGCATATTTAAAATCCATGCTTTTCGTCCTGCCCGGCGTTGCGATCACCGTGATCTTTGTGATCTACCCGGTGATCAATACATTCTGGTTATCTCTGAATGACTGGAACGGCGTCGCGACAGCTCCGGTGACATGGGTAGGGCTTGACAACTACATCAAAGTATTTACAAGTGAGAAGTTCTGGAACAGTATGCTGAACGCGCTCTATTTCATGATCGGAGGGTTTGTGGTCCTGATGCCGATCGCGTTCGGAATGGCGCTCCTGGTTACATCCAAGATCAAATTTACAAAATTTTTTAAAGCATCCTATCTGATGCCCGTCATGCTGGGAACAACAGCCGTAGGTCTGATGTGGACCTTCATGCTGAATTCTGATTTCGGTATTTTTGCCCAGTTCTTACGGGCGATCGGGCTGGAAAACCTTGTGATCAACTGGCTGGCTACGCCGACGGTCAATATCTGGTGTGTGGTCCTGGTCAATGAGTGGATGTACGCCGGCTACAACATGCTGATCTTTGCCGCGGGTATTGTCGCCATACCGGAGGATGTGCATGACGCGGCGCTGCTGGACGGCTGTACCGGACTGAAAAAGATCATTTACATTATCGTGCCTCTCTGTAAAAATATGTTCATGGTATTCTCCGTGCTCTGTGTGACCGGATGCCTGAAGGCATTTGATATCGTATGGGCAATGACAAACGGAGGCCCTATGGATTCCAGTGCGACTCCTGCGGTGCTCCTCTACACACAGGGCTTTCAGTACAAGCTGATGGGCCGGAGCAGTGCCATCGGGATCATCCTTCTGGTGCTGGGCCTGGTGTTATCTGTTTTCCTGAACAATGTGATTTTCAAACAGGACAAAGATCTGTAAGCAGACGCTGCAGAGAAAGGAGACATGCATGAAGAATAAGAAAGGCATGAATAAACTGGGGGCAGGCATTCTGTATCTGGTGGCCATTTTTTTGGCCGCGGCTACATTCCTCCCGCTGATCATTACGTTACTTTCTTCATTTAAAACAAATGAAGATCTGCTTTTAGGGATGTTTTCCCTGCCGGAGACCTGGAAATTCAGCAACTATCCCGATGCGATCCGGACGGCGGATGCGATCCGTTCCATAGGAAATTCTCTTTTTGTCGCGATCGCGACGCTGATATTAACGGTCGTGGTCGCGCTTCCCGCAGCCTATGTACTGGCAAGAAAACCATATACATATCTGAAGGGCATTTATTTTCTTTTTATGGCAGGAGTGATGGTTCCGGTCCATACGACACTGGTATCCATATCCAAGATATCAAGTACGCTGGGCGCAAGGAACAGCTATGCATTCCTGATCATTATTTATGTTGCGTTTAATTTATCACAGGCAATCTTCTTGTTTACCGGTTATATCAGAGGCCTGTCCAGAGAACTGGATGAGGCGGCCAAGATTGACGGCTGCGGAGACTTAAGGCTTCTGGTGAGCATCCTGGTGCCGATCTGCAAGCCGATCCTTGCAACGGAAGCGATCCTGGTATTTATCTATGGATACAGCGAGCTGATCTTCTCTTTGATCCTGATATCCGACAGCACCAAATATACGGTATCCAGAGCAATGCTCAATTTTACGAGTAACTTTACGACAAGCTACGGTCCGCAGTTTGCTTTTGTGATCATGTCCATGATCCCGATGCTGATCATCTACCTTGTACTTCATGAAAAGGTGGAATCAGGAATCCTTGCAGGTGCGGTCAAGGGGTGATTTCCACACAGATTCGACAGGGAGGTTAAGATGAATAAAAAAGAATATTTACAGCATATTGAAGACGTGATCGCACAGGGACCGTATACAGATACCTGGGAGTCGCTCTGCGAGCATCCGGTGCCGAAATGGTATCAAAAAGGAAAGTTCGGGATCTTCATCCACTGGGGCGTATACAGCGTACCGGCATTTGGAAATGAGTGGTATCCGAGAAACATGTATATCAAAGGCTCAAAAGAAAATCTCCATCATGTGGAAACCTACGGTCCTCTGGATAAGTTCGGATATAAAGATTTTATCCCCATGTTCCAGGCGGAAAAATTTGATCCGAAGGAATGGACGGAGCTTTTTGAGGAAGCAGGAGCAAGGTTTGTAGTCCCGGTAGCGGAGCATCATGACGGATTTCAGATGTATGACAGCGAGTATTCCGAGTGGAATGCGGCGAAGATGGGACCGAAACGAAATATACTGGAGGAGCTCAAAACAGAAGCAGAGAAAGCCGGCATCGTGTTCGGAGCGTCTTCCCACCGCGCGGAGCATTACTGGTTCTTCAACGGAGGCAGGCAGATCCCGGAATCCGATGTGAATCAGGGGGAGGCTGACGGCCTCTACGGTCCGGCCATGGGGATCACCCGCGACATGAGCAACATCTATGACAATCCGCCTTCGGAAGAATTTATGCAGGACTGGCTTGTTCGGACCTGTGAGCTGGTGGAGAGATATCAGCTCAAGCTTTTGTTCTTTGACTGGTGGATCCAGCAGTATGCGTGGAAGCCCTATCTGCGGAAATTCGCTGCCTTTTACTATAATCTGGCAGAGCAGTGGGGAGCGGAAGCCGCGATCGACGCGAAGTTTGACGCATATGTATTTGGAAGCGCGGTCAACGACCTGGAAAGAGGACAGCTGGATCACATTACGCCGGATTTCTGGCAGGATGATACCTCGGTGGCGAAAAATTCCTGGGGATATACGGTCGGCAATGACTATAAGGATCCTTCGGACATTGTTCTGGATCTGGTGGATGTGGTCAGCAAAAACGGCGCGCTGCTCCTGAACATCGGCCCGAAACCGGACGGCACGATCCCGGACGAGGACGCCCATATTTTGAGAGAAGTGGGAAAATGGCTGAAGGCCAACGGGGAAGCAATCTACGGAACGAAGTACTGGAAGGTATTCGGGGAAGGCCCTACGGATGTTCCGGAAGGACATTTTACAGATACATACAGTAAGGACTACACTTCCGAAGATATCCGTTTTACAAGCAGGGCAGACCACATTTATGCGATCGTCATGCATTGGCCCGAGGACGGGGAGATATCGATCCGGTCTCTTGGCAATGACTATCGATATTTAAAATCAACGATCCGGGATATCCAGATACTTGGAACAGACCACCATCCGGATTTTCACAGAAATGAAACGCTGGAGATTTCCTGCGGAATCAGGCTGGATCCGGGACGCATGCCGGTGGTCTTAAAGATTACGATTGACTGATGGAAAGAAAAGAGGTTTGATATGGCAGCGAAACATTATACAGGAACATGGGCTTCTGTCCAGACGCACACGGTACCGAAGTGGTACGATGACGCGAAGTTCGGGATTTTTATCCACTGGGGGATCTACTCTGTTCCCGCTTATGCGCCGCATACGTGGGAGCTGGGAGCCGCGGAGGCTACAGACTGGTTCTGCAACAACCCTTATGCGGAGTGGTATTATAATTCTGTCAATGTAGGACGGGGACCGGGCTATGAGCATCATGTGCAGAAATATGGAGCGGATTTCAAGTACGAGGACTTTATCCCCATGTGGAAGGCTCAAAACTGGGACCCGGGGCAGTGGGCAGAGATTTTCAGAAAGGCGGGCGCGCAGTATGTGGTCCTGACCACCAAGCATCATGACGGATTCTGCCTTTTCCCAAGCCGGTACACGGAGTTCAACTCCGTGAAAATGGGGCCGGGGAAGGACATCACCGGAGAACTGACAAAGGCGGTCAGAAATGCGGGGCTGCGGATGGGATTGTATTATTCGGGGCTGATCGACTGGCAGTATGCCAATGATCCGATCTTTGAGGACGACGACCTCTTCGGAACGGCAAGCCCCACCTATGCGTATGCGGACTATTCCTATAACCAGATGATGGAGCTGATCGATACCTATGAGCCGAGCGTGTTCTGGAATGATATCGGGTGGCCGAAGCAGAGTGAGGAGGCAATGCCTTACCTGTTCGCCCATTATTACAACAAGGTGCCGGAGGGCGTGGTCAATGACCGTTTCAACGGAAGGTATTATGATTTTCTGACAAAGGAATATCAGGCAGGCAAGATGGACAGAAGCCAGAAATGGGAAATGTGCAGAGGAATGGGCTTATCCTTCGGATATAATGAGATCGAAGGGGACGATGAGCTTCTGTCCGTACCGAAGCTGATCCATCTGCTGGTCTCTACGGTTGCCAATAACGGAAACCTGCTTCTGAACATCGGCCCCAAAGCAGACGGGACGATCCCGGCAGAGCAGATCAGGAGATTGGAGATCCTGGGAAGCTGGCTTGCGGTGAACGGAGAAGGAATCTATGGAACCCGCTGCAGCGAGAGAGAATCAGAAATACGCGGCGACGGCCTGGAGCTGCACTATACAAGAAAAGACCATGTACTCTATGTATTTGCGGACGGATTGAAGGAAGGAAGCAATACGTTCTGTGTCCCGGGCTTTACGGGAAGCTTAAAAGCGATGGATCCGCGGGTACAGATCGAAACAGAGTCTGCCCAGGAAGGACTGCGTGTTACGGTCAGGAATTATCAGGCGGACATGTACGCGGTGGGACTGACATCAGAAGGATGATATAAGATCAATTAGAAAAAGCTGTCATTCACAGTAATGTGGAGGGCAGCTTTTTCATAGTGCGCCCGGCGGGCGCACGTTCTAATGGGTGAAAGTCCTTAATCCGCCCGGTAGTGGGAAGGATACAGCCAATGGCAAGGATGGCGCAGGTGACTGCGAATCTGAAGGAAGCCGGCGGCAAAACTCTGGTC
>CATLCV010000169.1 GCA_949893755.1 uncultured Lachnospiraceae bacterium
AAAGCCTTTGTCGCAAGCAGGAAGGGGAATGAGTTTTGCAGCCAGAAGTGCAAGAACCAGTTTAATGTCTACAAATCAAGGGAAAAGAAGAAAGGAAACAAAAGAGATGATTGAAAACAGGAATGTAAATATCATAACCGATGCGGACGGTAAAAAGCTGGTCTTGATTAACGATATCCGTTTCAAGGGCAAACGTCAGATTGACTGGGATGATGTAAAGCAGTATCTCGAAGGATATGTCGGGGACTATTACGAGATTGAGGAAAATGCAGAACGTATTTATATCGGAAGTGAACTTCCTGAAGAATATACGGAATCAGAAAGCCGCAAAAGCCTTATGGGAGCAAATGCAAAAGCGAAGGCAAATGCCGCCACTGCAATACCGGAACTGATCCAGATAGCATCTAACCCGGCTTTTGAAGAAAACCGCAAGGAAAAACACAATAAAAACGCAAAATACGGCTGGTACAGGTATGATGTCCGTTTTGCCCTCCCGGTCTATGAGGAAAATACACTTGTAAGATACAATATCTTCCATGCCAGGCTTTTGATTAACCATGCTGAAAATGACAGGAAATATCTGTATGATATTCTGGCAGTAAAAAAAGAAACGAGCAAGCCGTAGCAAGATGTACGGTGAAAACCCATTTCTTATTGTCAATAATAAGCTATTTTTTAATTTCTGTCAATCCCCAATTTGATATTGCCGCAAAATGATTAGTAAAAAATGAAATATCGTGCTATAATCTTAAGAAGTTCTTTTTTGAGGAAGGAGGACTCGCTTTGGATTTTCACGCGATCATGAATACGGAACCGTACCGCTTTCTGCATACAAACCCACGGCTTGGCCGCAGGATCATCCTTCTTGGGCTGGGCGGAAGCCATGCCTATGGAACCAATACCGCACACAGTGATATTGATTTTCGGGGGATCACGCTGAATCTTCCGTCGGATCTGCTTGGCCTGACAGAATTTGAGCAGTACGAAGATGCCGTGACCGACACCGTGATCTATTCTTTCCACAAAATAGTAAAGCTTCTATTAGAATGTAATCCGAACACTTGTGAGATACTCGGCCTGGATGAGGACCAATACCTGATCAAAACAGAGCTTGGCCAGGAATTGATCGACCATACTTCTCTATTTTTATCAAAACGCGCCGTAAAAACGTTCAGCGGTTATGCCGGCGCTCAGCTCCGCAGACTGCAGAATGCTTTGGCAAGGGATTCCATGCCGCAGGAAGAACGGGAGCAGCATATCCTGAGATCTGTCCAAAATGCATTGGAGGATTTTGAGCGGAGATACGGCACCTCTGAAAAAGGCACGATCCGCCTGTACATTGATCAGGCCCAGACACCGGGCATGGATCGTGAGATTTTTGTAGACGCGGACTATCGTCACCTTCCGCTTCGGGAATACAATCAGATGTTTACAGTGATGACCAATGTGGTGCGGGATTACGATAAGATTGGAAAACGGAATAAAAAGAAGGATGATAACCATCTGAATAAGCATGCCATGCATTTGATCCGGCTGTTTATGATGGCGATCGATATTCTGGAAAAAGGAGAAATCCATACCAAACGGTCCGGGAATGACCTGGCGCTGTTAAAAAGCATACGAAACGGAGATTTTCAGAAGGATGATAAAACATTTTCCCGGGAATTTTACGAAATCCTGAGAGATTATGAAAAACGGACGGAGCTTGCCGCGCAAAACAGCCGCCTTTCGGACGCGCCGGATATGGAACGGGTGGAAGCCTTTGTGGAGCGCATCAACCGCAGGGCAATAGGAGGCGGATTTTTATGAACGATTGCAGCAACAATACGAGGGATGATATCCCCATTGAAAATATAATTGCAGAAAAGCTCTGTGAGATCGAGGTACGGGAACAGGTGAGGATCTTGTACGCTGTAGAATCCGGAAGCCGTGCCTGGGGTGTTGCGTCGCCGGACAGCGATTATGATGTACGTTTTGTATATCTGCGCCCTTTGGACGGATATCTGAAATTGGAAAAGACAACGGACGTGATCGAGTGGCAGCTGGATGAGGTGCTGGACATCAACGGATGGGATCTGAAAAAAGCCCTGCAGCAGTTTCACAAGGGAAATGCCACCCTGTTTGAATGGGGGCGATCCCCTGTAGTCTATAAAACAACGAAGGCATGGGAACGCATCTGGACGGCTGCAAAGGAATACTTTTCAGAAAAAGCTGCCCTCTACCATTACTGGGCTTCCGCAAAAAATACGTACCTGCACCATCTGATAGCCCCGCAGGTAATGTATAAAAAGTACATCTATGCTCTCCGGCCGCTCCTTGCATGCAGATATATTGAAGAAACACACAGCATTCCTCCGGTTTTGTTTTCGGAGCTGGTAGGGCAATGTCTGCCGCAATATTTGAAACAGGAGACCGCACAGTTGTTGGAAATCAAGAGCCTCACCAAGGAACAGGCGCTTCATCCGCCTCTGCCTGGTATCCAGGACTATATAAAAACGGAGCTGGAACGCCTGGAAAGCCATGTGAAGGCTATGCCGGATGACCGGAATCCAGACTGGGAAAAGCTGGATCAAATATTTAAAGAGCATGTAGTCAATCAATGAAACCCAAGGAGGCCTACCCATGAAATTTTTTAATTACGACAGTCCGATCATGCAGTTTTTATCCAGGTTAACCGACCTGTTTATCCTGAATTTCCTCTTTCTGATCTGCTCAATCCCCATTGTCACCATCGGGGCATCGGCAACTGCCCTGTATTCCGTGACTCTGAAAATGGCGAAGAATGAGGAAAGCTACATTTTCTCGTCCTTTTTCAAAGCCTTTAAAAATAATTTCAGGCACAGTACCATTTCCTGGATGATCCTGCTGCTCGCAGGCATCGTCCTCTGGATGGATTACCGTGCCATTGGAATGATGGGAGGTTCCTTTCAGCAGATTTTTTCCTTTCTGCTGATTGCCGTGTGTATTCTGTTATTATTTCCCGCGATGTACATTTTCCCGTATATTGCCCGGTTTGAAAATACCATTAAAAACTCGCTGAAAAATGCGTTTATCATCAGTATCGCGCAGCTTCCCTATACCCTCCTGCTCCTGGTCGTCCTGGCGCTGGCGGGCGCATTTACCATATTTATTGATTTCAGGATTGTCGGATTTACGTGGTTTGTCATCGGATTTTCGGGGATTGCTTTGCTGAATTCTTTTTTGCTGCGGAGGGCGTTCCGCAGGTTTGAATAAAATATGCCCCTATGGCTATTCAGCCATTTCACAAAGTGGAGTTCGGTATAAAGGGGAGCCGTGATGGTTTTGGATGAGACTGTCTTTTTCTCTGCCAAAGCCTTCCTGCTCCCCTCTGCTGTAATCCCGCATTCCTTCAAAGTGCTTCCCTGGCTACGCCAGAATCTCTCTGGCTTCCTCTGCTGTAATCCCGCATTCGGCTATGATTTCCTGCTCTGATTTACCCTGGGCCTGCAGGCTGAGCACCCGCTTTGTTAAATGGATGCCCTTTTTTATGCCACGTTTTTCTCCGCGTTTTTCACCACGTCTCTCAGCACTTCCCATCTGCGTATTATAATCTTTCAGCGCTTTCTCCCTCGCTTCATACTCCAAACGTTTTTGATCATCCGCACTCAGCTTCTGCAGCGCCTCATACGCCTCCCCCAGATATTCGCTTGTCTTTGCCATACGCTCAAATTCCTCCTTGCTCTTTCCTTTGAAAAAACGCATCCAGTTGACGATATCGTCTCCTGTCCGAACCTCGCCCGGCAGCTTCTTTAATTCGAGGATCTGAAACATATGGCTTAATGATCCGCTATTTTCCCCAGCAGCGATTCCCCGATCGTCCCCTCAGGCATCTGCAGTCCGAAGTTCTCCGCGATCGTCGCCCCTGTCACGGCGAAGCTCTTCTGGTCCTCAAGCCCTCCGCTTTCCTTCATGGACGGCGAATACATCAGCAGCGGAACGATCTCTTTGGTATGGTCTGTGCCCTTGAAGGTGGGATCGGTTCCGTGATCCGCGGTGATCATCAGCAGGTCGGTTTCCTTCATGCGGCTTAAAAATTTCCCCAGGTTTACGTCGAACTTTTCCAGCTCTCTGCCGTAGCCCACCGGATCTCTCCGGTGTCCCCAGAGTGCGTCAAAATCCACCAGGTTCGTGAAGCACAGCCCATGGAAATCCTTATCCTGCAGCTCGATGGTCTGCTCCATCCCGTGAACGCTGCTCTTGGATTTGTGTGTTTCTGTGATGCCTTCCCCGTCGAAAATGTCCCGGATCTTGCCGACGCCGATCACGTCCAGGCCGTTTTCCTTCATCACGTCGAGTATCGTGCGGCCATAGGGCTTCAGCGCGTAGTCGTGGCGGTTGGCGGTCCGCTTGAATTCTCCCTTTTTCTTTCCCACATAAGGACGCGCAATCACCCGTCCCACCTTCCACTCGTCCCGCATGGTCAGCTCCCGGGCGATCTCGCAGCACCGATACAGCTCATCCAGGCCGAAGGTTTCTTCATTTCCGCAGATCTGCAGCACGGAATCCGCGGACGTATAGACAATCATATTTCCGGTGGCAATCTCCTGCTCCGCAAGCTCCTCCAGAATCTCCGTGCCGCTGGCGGACTTGTTTCCGATGATCTTGCGGCCGGTTCGTTTTTCCAGCTCCTGGATCAGGTCATCCGGAAAGCCGGTTTCCGTAAATGTCTGAAATGGCTTCGTAATATACAGTCCCATCATCTCCCAGTGGCCGGTCATGGTGTCTTTTCCCACACTGGCCTCAAACAGCCTTGCCCAGCGGCCGATCAGCTGATCGGGAGTCTTTACATTTGTCAGGGGATGCAGTTTGGTCAGCCCCATTTTCGCCAGGTTCGGAATCTGGAATCCCGGCATATGCGGGTCAATGTGCCCCAGTGTATCGCAGCCCTCGTCACCGTAGAGGTGCGCATTTGGCATGGCCCCGATTCCCAGGGAATCTAAAACGATCACAAAGATACGGTTATATTTCAAGTCAGTTTCCTCCTTTTTTGCTGTAAAAGATTTATTTGTTGACACAAGCGTCAAAAGGTCCTGCTCTGCCGATCAGCGGCATGCCTCCAGCGCGATGCGCATCATTCCGGTAAAGGATTTCTGGCGCTCCTCCGAAGAAATTTTTTCGTTTGTAATGAAGGAGTCGGAAATGGTCAGCAGGCAGGCCGCTTTTTTATGAAGGACAGATGCATTGTGGAGAAGGGCAAAGCTCTCCATCTCTACGCAGGTACAGCCATGCTTGTCATGGATTTCCTTGTAATCCGGCATATTGCTCTCGCAGTAAAATACATCGCTGGAATGGATCTTTGTCGGCGTGATCGGAATCTGCAGGCTTTGTGCCGCGTCTTTGATCCTCTGGTTCAGTTCCGGATCCGGCAGGATCACATCCCCGGTGAATCCGTTCTGGGTCCTGGCGAAGCTGGACTCGCTCCATACGCTTTCCGCCAGTGCAATGTCATACACGTTCAGATCCGCGCTGTAAGCGCCTGCGGATCCGACGCGGATGATGCTCTCCACATCGTATTGTGTGAACAGCTCATAGGAATAGATCCCGATGGACGGCATGCCCATGCCGCTGGCCATGACAGTGACCGGGCTTCCCTGATAGGTTCCTGTATAGCCCAGTATATTTCTGACCTCATTGATCAGCTTCGGGTTTTCCAGAAAGTTCTCCGCTATAAATTTTGCCCTCAGCGGATCTCCGGGCATGATCACGGATTTTGCAATTTCCCCTTTTTGGGCCTGGATATGTGGTGTTGGCATTTTGTTTTCCTCCTTTGATTTTTGCTTTTTCATATCATAGCATATATTTCCGTGTGAAAAAATGACAGTTGTCCTCTTTTTGAATTTTTTTCGTTCAGTTCCTCTTGCCATTTTATTCATATTGTCATACACTGATTACAGCCGTTGAGATCAGGCACTTCGCAACAAGATCTCTCGCATTCTGGCAAAAGTTTGGTTCCGGCTTTTCCGGAGTCAGGAGGTATCGGGTTATGAAGCTTTCCGACAGCTTTATAAAAAAACTAAATCAGGAGCAGCTCGCCTTTCTGCAGGATTTTTTTCTGCATTGTCCGGATTCCTTTCTTCCTAATCTGATGCTGAAATCTTATCCTGCAAATGTGACTCTGATGAGCACAGACGACTCCTGCTCCCACATTTATATCTTATTGAAAGGACGGCTCCAGGGCATTGAGGAGCGGGCTTCCGATACGGAGTTCCGCTTCGCGGAAATTTCCGCCATTGAGATCATCGGGGATTTTGAATTATTCTCCCGGGCTTCGGCCAGATTCATTACCCTTACCACGTTGGAACGCTCCCTATGCGTCATGATCCCTGCCAAGGCTTATCTGGCGTGGATCAAGGAGGATTCCCATGCCCTTTTTATCCGGGTGCAGATGCTGGTCACACAATTGATGATACAGACCCGTTCCGACCGAAAGAACTTTTTTCTTGACAACAGGACCCGGCTGCTGCAGCTTTTGTATCACGAGTGTTCCCTCGTTCATCTCCCGGAAGACCGCGGCGCATCGGGTAAAATCTGTCCGCCCCGCGGCACAATGCAGAGCGGAACGCCCTTTGAGTATAAGATCCGGGATACCCGCAGTACGATCGCGGCGCGGATGGGCTGCTCTGTCCGGACTGTCAACCGAATGGTTGCGCAGCTGTGCGATGAAGGATACATTTCCCTCGTCCGCGGAAAGATCCGTGTCAGCCAGACACAGTTTGCATTGATGGAGACGGAGCTGCGGGATTGTATGATGTGATGGCGGGGTTGTCCGGTTCCTCCCCGGATGCCCTGCGGTAAGCACACGTCACCATGTAAACAGCAGCAAAAAATACTATTCCAGGATCTCCCGAACCTCCTCTTCCGTGATGCCGCATTCCACCGCGATTTCCTTCTCCGGCTTTCCCTGAGCATGCAGTCTGAACACCCTCTTTGCCAAAGCGATTCCTTCCTTTCTTCCACTTTCTCTGCCGCGTTTCTCACCACGTTTTTCTCCACGTTTCTCGCCGCGTTTTTCACCAATTTTTCTTCCGCGTTCCTCCGCCCGTCTTTGCGCACCGACGACAAATGTATTATAATCTTTCAGAGCCTTTTCCCGCTCTTCATATTCCAGCCGTTTCGTCTCGTCCGCGCTTAACTTCTGCAGCGCCTCGTACGCCTCTCCCAGATATTCGCTCGTGTTTGCCATACGTTCAAAATCCTCCTTGCTCTTTCCTTTCAAAAAACGCATCCAATTGACGATATCTTCTCCTGTTTTTATCTCCTTCGGCAGCTTTTCAGCTCCAGGACTTGCAATTCCAGTTTGTCACTGTAAAGCGCATTCGTCTTTCTGTTCACAAGCCCGATCGTCCGATAGCAATCCGTATCTTCCGGGAAATGGATAAAATCCAGGATACTGACATGGATACATTTCTTCAATTTTTCATAGTGCAACAACAAGACAGGATCAGGTTTACTATGTTTCATTTCTATTGGAATAAGATCATCATAACATGAAATATCCGTTCAAGAAAGCAAAATTCTATCAGAAAATGACATCTATGCACTTTTTATAACAAGATTGCAGCCATAAAGCCCGCCTAAAACATGTTGTTGAGTAATCCGGTGATGCACCGGAAAGAATAAAAAAGATGAATATCTTTTCGAATTCTTCCTGTTGAGTATAACACAACCCAGGAATATCCACAATCCTCAATCTGTTTTTTTCGGATAGCTTTCGGATATTGGTAAAAAATCTGATTACTGTCCGCACCCTGGCCGGGCGTTCACAGCAACGGCATCCGGCTCATCGGGCAGTCGCCTTTCGGCAGGGAGAGGATGCACGGTATCCGGTCCATCCCTGTATGGCCGGATGCCACGCATCCTCTCCTTCGATTGCTATTCGCTTTTTTTCATCAAAATCTCTGCCGCTTCCCGCAGCGTACTTACATCCCCTACATTTCCCGGAAAGATCACGTAAGGAGTAAACGGGAATTTACTCTCTTCGCCCGTCTGCCAGACAGGGATCCCAGGACGGATCTGCCCCATGACGACTGCCCGCTTGACATGGAGTGCCTTGGTTCCTATATCGCTTGAAGTAATACCGCCCTTTGCAATAACGAAGCTGGGAACTGTCTCCAGGTTTCCTACCAGAGACTGAACCGCATCGGATATTTTTACGGAACGGAGGAGCGCTTCTTCCTTTGTATCCTGTTCCACGGTCAAAAGCTTTCTCTTCGTATACGCGACTGCCGTTTTTCCGGAAATGATGATTTCTCCAAGCTTTTGTGTAACCCTTGCGGTTTCTGCTGAAAATGCCGCATCATCCAGTACCAGGTCTGAATCAAACTCCACACTTACGATACCGTCCAGCTTTTTCAGCTCCTCCAGCTGCCGTGTCGTTTTCTCCGTATGGGAACCGACCACGATCACACCGCCGTTTCCGTTTTCCCTTACGATCATTTTTTCCCTGGTAAGAAGCGGCTGCGATGAAATCCCGCCCATTTCCTTTACCAGGGCCGCGGCGGTACGGAACATAAAATTTTTCCCCTTCTCCATGGCACGGTAAATGGCAATGCTCATGATCTGAACATCCACATAATCGATCGCATTTACCACGATCTTTCCAAACTGCTCTACTGCACACAGCTGATCCACAATGTTATCCAGCCTCATATTCCGGATGTCATCCAGGGTAATGCATGTTACTTCCTCCGCCTTATACGCACCGTTCGTCTTCTCCTCCACATATTCACGGATATCCGAATGAGAATACCCAAAGGTCTTATCTTTTGCAAATTCTGTCTGTGCTGCCGGGACCAGGTCATCTCCATACCTGACATAATGCGTATTTCCTATGGTAAATCTTCCGCCTTCTTTAAAAAACGGACAAATGATCTCACCATCGATACTGACGCTCCGGGAAGCTTCGATGCCCTCCCGTAAAATCTGCGTCTCCAAAGGGTAATGCCCCCTCAAGGTAGAATCACTCCGGCTCATGATCAAAAATTCCCTGCCCATTTCACCGGCAGTCTTTGATACCGCCGCCGCGATCTCCCTGTGTGCATCTGATGTCTGTTTTACCGTAAATCCGCGTGAATTTGTTAAAATGTAAAACAGCCTGTTTTCCTCTTCAAAACCTTGTCTTATGCTTTCTTCCGTCCAGTCTGTATATACGGATACGCCATGGACTGTCTGCACTCCGGTGGGATCGTCGTCCAGCACTACAATTTTTTTCCTGCTTTTCGCGATCTCCTGCCGCAGCAGTTCCTCCACTGCTTCATGATCCACTTCGGGGTATTTCGTCAAAATATCTGCATTGATCTTCTTTTCCATTCTTTTTAATCTCCTTTTTTTATCACCTTTTTAATCGCCACAGCAAAGCTTCTGCTGCTTTCTATGCTGAAATGAGTCCGTACAATACCGTGGACGCCGCTGCAACAATGAATCCTTCCAATATGTCTACAGGCAGCAATTTCAGCCGCTCACCGATCGGCATATCCATTGCCCCGGCGGAAGCATGAAATATGGAACCATGCGGAAGGGAGTCCAGCATGATCGTGCCTGCATGCAGCATAGCCCCTCCGGCCAGCGGTGAAACTGCCTGCGTAATTGCAGAGCCAAATGTAGATGAGGCAATCGCGGCTCCCGCGGATGAGGAGGCCGTCGCTCCTGCCATGATAATGCCGGATATCGGCGCCAGCAGAAACGCAGGCATATTGACGGCTGTCAGGATTCCTGTCATATCCGTCTGGAGCTGGGATGTCTTGATGATTCCGGAAATGGTTCCCGTCCCCATCAGCAAAATCGCTACCGGCATCATCTTATTCAATCCATAGGCTATATACGGCTTGATCTGCCTGATCTTTCCCATACAGAAAAGCCCCGCGATCCCGCCGGCCGGAAGTGCCGCCAGAGGATCTATGGTGATTCCGCAGACAGGACGCAGCATCAGCAGGCCCACGACGATGACCGGCCCCGCCAGGGCACTCCACAAGGACGGCAGCCCCATGGTATCCGTATTGATGTGAACCTCCTCTTTGCCCTCGTCCGCAAAAAAGCCTGTTTTCTTCCTGCTCAGAAGTCCGCAGATCACAACGGTTCCGATCAGTCCTGCGGCCGCCGGCAGAATATTGGCAGCCATGAGAGAGGATAAGTCCAGCTGGAACTGCTCAGCCACTGCAATCGTATTGGGATTCGGAGAAATCACCATTCCCGCTTTTTCTCCTCCCATCAGGGCCGCAAGAAGAACATAATTAGAATGACCAAGCTTTTTCCCCAGTACCATTGCGATCGGTGCAACCGTGATGACCGCAACATCCCCAAATACGCCGACGGCTGTCAGGATCATCGTTGCGAGTGCCAGGGAAAATAAAGCTCTTTTCGCACCGAACAGCCTGATGATCCCATCCGCGATCCGGATGGCCGCCCCGGACTGGATCAGGATTCCTGCCAGAACGCCTGATGTTACGATCCGGATGATCGCAGGCATGATGCTCTGCGCTCCGGAAACCATGCAGTCTACCGTCCCGCCGATCCCGGCCCCTCCGATCAGTCCTCCTACAAGGGCGCCCGCGATCATGCTGTATGCCGGTTCTACCTTTTTGATGATCAGAAAGATCGCTGTCACAAGGCCGACCATAGCGCCCAATGTCGTTATCTGAATTTCCATATGTATAACCTCCTATTGTAAATGCTGCAAGACATCCTGCGCCCGGTTTATTTTTTCACTACCGTAACCCCAGCCAGTTTTTCAAAATATTGAACGATTCCGCAGTGGTCTTCCTCCATATGTCCGTCCACCTTTAGCGCCTGCAGAATCTCAAAAAGCTGAGCGGTATACGGAATCGGCACATCTATGGAATGGGCTGTATTTACAACATTTTTGATATCCTTGTGGTTGATGGAAATTTTTCCGCCCGGCCTGAAATTGCGCTCCACGATCATCGGGATCTTGGCATCCAGCACTGCGCTCCCTGCAAGCCCGCCCCGGATTGCCTCATATACCTTCACAGGATCTGCCCCTGCTTTTGCCGCCAGCACAAATGCCTCTGAAACAACGGCGATGGTGTTGTTTACGATTACCTGGTTCGCCAGCTTTGTTACACTCCCGCTTCCCGGACCGCCGACAAGCAGCGCGGAGCTTCCCATGATCTCAAAAAACGGCATCAATGCATCAAATGTCTCCTGGTCTCCGCCTGCCATAAAAGCCAGCGTGCCGCTTACCGCGCCAGGCTCTCCTCCGGATACCGGGGCATCCATAAATCCGATTCCCCGGGCCTTACATTTTTCATAGCATTCCTTGGATTCTACAGGTGTAACAGAGCTCATATCACAAATGATGCCGCCATGATCCATAGATACGGCCGCGCCTTCCCCGCCGAAAAGGACGTCCTGTACAATCGCGCCGTTCGGAAGGATTGTAAACAGGATCTCACAGGAACCGCCGATTGACTTCGGCGTCCCGCTTACAGCACCCATCTCTTCCAGCTCACGGACCGCTTCCCGGTTCAGATCATATACCTCCAGTTCCACGCCTGCCTTAAGCAAATTCTTTGCCATCGGCCTTCCCATAATACCTAACCCGATAAATCCTGCTTTCATTTTTTCTTTCTCCTTTACTTTTTATTTTCTTTCTGCATGTAGTATACCGGTATACCGGTGTGTAGGTCAAGTGTTTTTTTGATCTTCTACTTTTTACACAAATTGATCTATGCTTTTTTGTCTATATTTCACAAAATATGTTTGATTCCATGGCTTTGCTGTAAAAATCAAATTCCTTTTTTTGAGATCCAAGTTGACCAGTATCCCGGTATGCTGTAAAATAGGTCATACCCAGTGGGATTCCGGTATGGCCATTCGGCCGTTTTGCAAGGGATCCGAAATCAGCGAAACAGAATGCTGTGCATTGCTTGCGTCAGGAGGAGAAAATTTATGCAGAAACCATTACAGCTAAAGGCTTACGACTATATCAAGGACATGATCTTAAATGATACATTTGATTACAATACTATTTATTCAGAAACAAAAATTGCAAAGGACATCGGCGTTTCCCGGACCCCCATGCGGGATGCGCTGCATCGGCTGGCCCAGGAACGGTATATCGATATCATCCCAAGCAAGGGCTTCTGCATTCACCAAATGACGGAACAGGATATTATCGAGACATTCCAGATTCGTTCCGCCATCGAAGGTTACTGTACTGTTCAGATCACAAAGGATCACCAGGAAACATCTTCTGAAAGATTATTTGAGGAGCTGGAGGAGCTGTTAGCAGCCCAGAAAAAGATTTTGGAGGACACGCAGGATATCCGCAGTTTCGTAGAATATGACAACCAGTTCCATATAAAGATTGTATCCAGCCTGAATAACAAGACTTTCAATGAATTATTTGGGAGCTATCTTTTCCAGATCAAACGGTTGGCAATCTTGTCGCTGGAGCATCCGGGGCGTATGGAAGAAACCGTAGCAGAGCATACCATGATCCTTCAGGCCATGAAATCCGGCAGCCTTACGGAAATTTATCAGCTTACCATGAAACATATGGAAACGCCGAAGGGGATCAATCTGTCGGATTTTGCTTCCTCCGATTGACAGGATCCCCCAAAATACAGAAAGCCTGCCACTGGCAGCCTTTCTGCATACGATGGTATCCGGAAAAACCGTTCCTGCGCGTCTGGCAGGAACGGTTTTTGTCACTATTTACAATATGGTGTTTCAAACCTGTTTCTGAAATACCATTTTCTTCACCATACTCATAATCAGCAGGCACCCTCCGTTGAAGATCAGGCTTCCAACCACGAATGTACCGAGGAACAGCACGA
Organism: uncultured Lachnospiraceae bacterium; assembly: GCA_949893755.1. Lineage (GTDB taxonomy): Bacteria > Bacillota > Clostridia > Lachnospirales > Lachnospiraceae > Schaedlerella. Next base: position 12,819 of record CATLCV010000169.1, read on the forward strand.
TGTGCGTTGCAAATGCTTCCGTGTCGATGCAGGCGCAGGTGAGATACGCGAATCCTACGTTGTTCAGGACCTTCGGCGCATACGGATGGATCACGATCAGTACGAACAATACTGCCGCCAGCGGGATCAGGAAGCCAAACAGATCCCCCAGGACCGGGGTCAGCGCCGTGACAGCCAGCAACGTGAGCACCGTCAGCACCAGTCCTACAAAGCCGCCCACTT
>CATLCV010000170.1 GCA_949893755.1 uncultured Lachnospiraceae bacterium
AGAGTCCATTAAAGACACCGCAGGAGGTAATGATCCCACACGACGCAGTGATCGGTATGGAGAGAATTGCGGATACAGAGTGCGGGACCAAAAAAGCATTTTTTCCAAATGGGAGATATATCTATCAAAAAGAATTTACGGTTCCGAAAGAATGGAATGAAAAACAAGTATTTCTTCTTTTTGAGGGGATATACCGCAATGCAAAAATCTATGTTAACAATGAATTTGCAAGTGGAATTGTAAATGGTTATTCTGAACTATTCTTTGAAATAACTTCGCTGCTTCAATATGGAAAGAAGAATACGATTTGTGTTGAAGTGCATACAGGGGATGATTCTCGCTGGTATACGGGAGCTGGGATTTACAGAAACGTTCAGATATTTGTAACCGGGCAGGTGCATATTGCCCACAATGGAGTAAAACTTACAACGCAGTCCATTCAAAATCAAACGGCAGCGATCGGATCGGAAATTAAAATCGAGAATAAAGATTTTTGCACACATTTTATATGTGCGGAAATCGAATTTACAGATGCAGAAGGAAAACTGGCGGCAAAGGACTGCTATTCACTGAAATGCCGCAGCGGGGCAAGTGAGATTATTTATCCCAGGATCTATATAAAAGATGCAAAACTCTGGGGGTGTAAACATCCGAATCTATATATTTGCAGAGTACGGATCCGGGAGGAAGAGAAAATCCTGGATGAGTATGAAACTACATATGGAATCCGAATGCTGACATTGGATCCTGAGAATGGCTTATGTATAAATGGGGAGCCGATTAATTTGTTTGGCGGGTGTCTGCATCATGATAATGGCCTGATCGGCGCAGTATCAATTCAAGAGGCAGAAGAACGAAAGATCAAATTGCTTAGATCCGCAGGATACAATGCAATACGATGTGCTCACAATCCCGCAAGCACTGCATTATTAAATGCATGTGACAAGTATGGGATGACAGTGATGGACGAGTTCAGTGATGTCTGGAATGTTACGAAATCGACGGATGACGACGCAATCACATTTGAATTGGAATGGGAGCGTAATCTGACAGCTATGATAGAGAGGGATTACAATCACCCTTCAGTTATCCTTTATTCAATTGGAAATGAAATACCGGAAGCGGGAAATTCAGAAGGGGCAGAGACGGCGCGAAGACTGAGCAATAAGATCCGTCATTTAGATTCATCGCGATTTATTACTTGCGGCATAAATGGAATGATATCAAATCTGTATCGGATAAAAGAATTGATCGGGACGGAAAAAAACATGCCTGAAATGAGTGAAGATCAGCCATTAGAAATTAATAGTTTAATGAATGCAATGGGAAGTATGATGAAGGATATCCAGAGTCACCCCGAGATTGTAAAATCGACACTTGAAACAATGGAGGCGCTGGATGTTGCGGGATATAACTATGCAGAAGGACGCTATCTGGAAGATGCCGCAAATTTTACAAACTGGATTTCTGTAGGAACGGAAACATTTCCTAAGGACTTGGCGGGTAATTGGAAGTTAGTACTGGAGAATAGTAATATTCTGGGGGATTATTCATGGACGTCATGGGATTACCTCGGTGAAGTCGGAATTGGAATGAACCATTTTGACTCAAAGTTAAATGGAAGTGGAATGGGAGGCTCATATCCATATGCTGCGGCGTATTGCGGGGATTTTGATCTGACAGGAAGGCGCAGGCCCCAGAGCTATTATCGCGAAATTATCGTTGGTCATCGTAAGCAGCCTTATATTGCGGTCCGGGATCCGAAGCATTATGGGGAGACACCATTTGTGACGGCGTGGAGTTGGTTTCCTGTAGAAAATACGTGGACTTTCCATGGCTGTGAAGGAATGACGACAGAGGTAGAAGTATATTCAACTGCTGAGGAAGTAGAACTTGTTTTAAATGGGAAGCCATTATGCAGAAAAAAGGTTCCAAAGGAAAATACAGATTGCGCATTAGCGGGCCGTACCACATTTGAAGTTGTTTATGAAACGGGAAGGCTGCAGGCAATTGCTTATGAAAATGGGGAAATGGCAGGGAACTATGAATTAACGACTGCTGATCAGAAAGTGGAATTGTGTGTGAGCGCTGAGAAGGCGCAGACAGTCGCTGATGAAAACCATTTGGCGTATCTGAATATTTCATTTAGGGATGCAAAAGGGATCATCAATACTCAAATTACAAACAGCATTGCTGTTACCATACAGGGAGCAGGCGAGTTGTATGGTTTTGGAACAGGAAATCCGATCCTGACAGGCAATTACAAGCAAAATGTATGCGAAGCGTATCAAGGAGAAGCGCTGTTGATCGTTCGTCCAACAGGTATAGGAACAATTTATGTAAAGCTCAGTGCCGAAGGATTTGAGGATAAAAACATAGAGATAGTATCGTCTGCCGAAAAGGGATACCGATAGGAATTCATAAATACAAAACCAGGAGGAAAAGAAAATGGAGAGAAAAATACAAGCTGCGCAGCCGGCATCTGCGACAAAAGAAAAGACAAAACCTGAACTTGCTGTAGCGTACAGTTTTGGAGAGGTTGGGTGTCAGATGAGCTGGTATATGGTCAATAATTATCTGATGCTGTTTTACACAGACGTAGTAGGGCTTTCGGCATCAGCCATTTCCATGATCATGCTGATTGCCCGGATATGGGACGCGGTCAACGATCCTATGATGGGAAATATTGCGGACAGAACGAATACAAAATGGGGAAAATTCAGACCATATTTGTTTTTGGCACCCCCGTTTTTGGCTGTGTTTAATATCTTAACCTTTACGGTGTTTCCGGTAACTGGAACCGCAAAAGTATTATTATGTTTGCTCTGCTATGTGGGAACAGGTATGGCATATACAGTTGTTGCGACTGGCTATGCAGCATTACAGCATGTGATAGCAATTGACTCGCAGGTGCGCATGAATCTGGCAACTGCACGGGGAATTGGCGCTTCCGTAATCGGTATCATCCTTTCTGCATGCGCAATGCCAATGATTTTGTTTTTTAGCGGTGAAGAGGTCGCAAACGCCCGTGGATACTTTATCACAACAGTCATTTTATCGTTTTGTATGATCCCGGCATTTTGGATCTGTGCAACTGTGTGCAAAGAAACGTATTCGAAGCAATTGCATTCTGATCCGGAATCTGAAAAAATGGGATTTATAAAAAGTTTAAAAGAAGCCTGCAAAAATGATCAGCTTATGCTCGTAGTTCTTAATACTGTATTGGGTACAATATGCGTTGCCGGCCGTATGGGACTGCTTACATATTATATTATATATGTAGTGGGTGATTATACGGTAATCGCAATGGTGTTTACGGTAATGACTGTTGCGCAGTTAGTTGGTAATCTTTTTATACCATGGGGAACCAGGAAGTTCGGTAAAAAGAATTATCTGATTATTCTTCAATTGATCATGTGTATGGGGTTCTTATTAATGTATATTAATCCTACAAGCAACAAACCATATTTACTGGGTGTTTCTTTTCTGTGCGGGCTGTGTAATTCCGCTTCTTCTATTGGATTTGGTATGGTGTCGGATGCTATTGAGTACGGCGACTGGAAGCTGGGACGACGCCAGGAAGGGATTGCCGGATGTTTACTTGGGTTTGGCGTTAAGGTCGCTACAGCTATATGTGGCTCCATGGGAGTATTGCTGTTAGCGGCAGCTGGATATGTAGCAGGTGCAGATCAGACAGAAGCAACCAAAAACGGAATAAATATGATAGTAAATCTTGTCCCATTAGCCATTGGATTATTTGGACTGGTGCCAATGATCTTCTATAAATTATCTCCGAAAAAGGTGGCAGAAATAAGGGCAGATCTTGATGCAGGAAAGCACCAGGGTAATAAATAAAAACTTTTAACCGGAAAGCCAGGATAAAAAAGCTAATTTTATCTTGGCTTTTCTGCGTTATAACAGATCATACAGCTTTTTCAGGGTCGGTATGGCATTAACTTTTACGAAATGGTTGAAAAAGAGTCTGCAAAATGCTAAAATCTTATGATAAGTACGAGCAGGGGGGCTGTTTAGAAAATATCATGCCCCATGCACTGAAAAGGAGCTGGAAACATGAATTTTTATAATAAAAAATTCCGCAAGATCGCGGCAGTTTTGATATTGCTTGTGATTGTCGCAATGGTAGCAACGATGATAATTCCCTACCTGATATAACCGAAAAAGGTGATTGAAAAAAGATGACTACAAAGAGGAAACGGCGCAGAAGACGCAGGCGGATCCGGCGTCAGACATTGCGCGACCTGTGCCTGATGGGATTCGTCCTGATCTGTGCGGCGGCGGTGTTTGCCGGGACCCAGTCGGTTCTGCGCGGCTACGTAAAAAAGCACGATGACGGCAAGATCCTTTCCGGCGTTTCTGTGGGCCACACGGATGTATCCGGTATGAGCCGCAGGGAAGCGCTGGAAGCAGTACAAAAAGAAGTGGCAGACTGCGGTGCGGTGATGGTTACGTTAAAGATTTCCGAAGGGGAAGAGTTCGAAGCTTCCCTGAAAGAGCTGGGGCTTTCCTCGCCAAAGCTTGAGGCTGCTGTGGACGATGCCGTGGAGTTTGGCAAGACGGGAAATACGACGCAGTCCTATAAGCTGATCAAAAAAGCGGAGAAGAAAAAACTGCGGCATCGCATTCCGCTGGAATATGAACTGGGAGAGCGTGAGGCGTCCAAGGTTCTTTCCTCGCGTTCACAGGCATTTTTGGAAACACCGGTGAATGCCGCGATCGTACAGGCTCCGGAAGGGATTCAGGTGACGGAGTCGCATGAGGGGGAAGTCCTGGACACGGAACAGACGATCGAGAACCTGACCCGATTTTTAAATGACGACTGGGACGGAAAACCGGGCAATGTGAAGGCAGTCATAGAAAAAAAGGATGCTCCTGTCACCGAGGATGATCTGGCCGGACTGACAGATATTTTGGGAAGCTACACTACATATTATGGAGAGAGCGGGGAAGGCCGGACGAAAAATGTGGAATCCGGGGCAAACCATCTGAACGGGATCCTGCTGCAGCCGGGAGAGGAACAGTCGGCCAATGAGGCTATGGAGCCCTATACCATTGAAAACGGTTATGCCGAGGCAGATTCCTATGAGAGCAATACGGTGGTGCAGACTATGGGCGGCGGTATCTGCCAGGTGTCCTCCACTCTTTATAATGCACTGCTGTTCGCGGAGCTGGAGATCGTGGAGCGTTATCCCCATTCCATGCTGGTGTCCTATGTGGAGGCATCCAAGGACGCGGCCATTGCGGATGACCTGCTGGATCTGGTTTTTAAAAATAATCTGGATTCTCCGATCTACATCCAGGCTGTGCTGGCAGAAGGAAATCTGACCTTCAATATATATGGAAAGGAAACCAGAAGTCCGGACCGTACCCTGGAATTTATCAGCGAGAGCAGCGAGAGTGAGGATACGGAAGGAACCCGTTTTGTAGCAACGGAAAACTATATCGGATATTATGCGATTCAGAGCTACGCCCATCCGGAGATCACGGCCCAGCTCTGGAAGGTGGTTACGGAAAATGGTCAGGAGGTCAGCCGGGACGCGATCAATTACAGCCAGTATATGGCTGCGCCGGAGACCTACGGCGTAGGCGTTCTCTCAGACGACCCGGCTGATACGGACAGGATGAACAGCGCCATTATGACCCAGAATGAAGAAACGATCATGAATACCATGAATGAGATCCTATACGGCTCGTCCGGCACAGAGAATACAGACGGAACACAGTAAAGAGATTCAGCAAGGGGATCAGGAGGAGAACATGAAGCCAGGAAAGCTTTCACAGACCGTATGGAATCGGTCCGTACAAAGACAATTGAACAGCGATTGGGAAGCAGATTTCCTTCTGAAGCCCTCCAAGGCCGAGACGTGTACGGCAATGCGCGGGGCTTCGGAAGGGATCCCGCTGACCGCTTCCGCCTCCGTTTTCGGGCAGACCCCGTCCATTGGGATCTATGCCGCCGCGAAAGCAGTCAATGACATTGCCGCCAGAGGCGGCGTGCCGATGGGAATCTCTGTCTCGATCACACTTCCTGAGACTGCAGAGGAAGCATGGCTGCAGGAAATGATCCGGCAGATGGACCAGCTCTGCCAGAAATTTTACATTCCCATTGCAGGCATCCAGGCGGAGGTCAGTCCGGCAGTCCGGCAGGCGCTGATCCAGGTGACGGCCCTGGGACAGGCAGAGGAAGCAAAGCTGCTGCGTCTGGCAGATACGGCGCCCCGGCAGGACATCGTGCTGTGCGGTTATATCGGCCTGGAAGGGATGCTGCGGATCCTGGATGAATGCCGGGAAGAGCTGGGCAGACGTTTTTCCTCTGCCTTCCTGCGTCAGATGCGGGAATTGGATCGCGAGCTCTTCCGATTTGAGGCCATCCATATGGCATCCGGCAGCGTGACGGCCATGCAGCAGATCGGAAGCGGCGGTATCCTGGGGACGCTTTGGGAGCTGGCAGAAGCGGCAGGCGTGGGCCTGAACGTGGATCTGAAAAAAATGAGTATCCGCCAGGAGACGGTGGAACTCTGCGAATACTATCATTTGAACCCCTATCAGATGACTTCCGCGGGAAGCATCCTGATGATCACAGAACACGGGGAAAGGCTTGCACAGGCTCTCAGTGAGGGAGGCGCGCGAGCCAGTGTGCTTGGGGTCACTACTGCAGGGAATGCACGGGTGGTCACAAGCGGAGAAGAGAGCAGATTTCTGGACCGTCCGGCTCCGGATGAACTGATGCGGTGGTGGGCGGAACGTTTATCATAACTATAGAAATTTTAAAATTACAGTTGGAAAGGAACACTATGGAAAATCGTTTGACATTGAGAAATGAAATTTTAAAAAATATGGAGAGGAACAGCCGGATCGACCTGAAGGAGCTGTCTGTGCTGCTGGGGCTGGAGGAAGCCGTAGTGGCAAACGAGGTGGCAGAGATGGAGAAGGAGAAGGTCATCTGCGGATATCATACGCTGATCGACTGGGACAAGACCGGCACGGAAAAGGTGACCGCCCTGATCGAGGTGCGCGTGACCCCGCAGAGGAACCAGGGCTTCGACCGGATCGCGGAGCGCGTCTACAACTATCCGGAGGTCCATGCGGTCTATCTGATCTCCGGCGGCTATGATCTGCTGGTGACGCTGGAAGGCAAGACGCTGAAAGAGGTCTCCCGATTTGTATCCGAAAAGCTGGCGCCCATTGATTCTGTGATCAGCACCGCAACTTATTTTATCCTGAAAAAATATAAAGATTTCGGGACGATCATGGTGCCGAAGACCGAATCGGAAAGGATGGTGGTGACTCCATAATGAGAAACCCTATCGCAAAAAAAATCACACAGGTCCAGCCCTCCGGCATCCGGAAGTTTTTTGACATCGCAAGCGAGATGGACGACGTCATTTCCCTGGGAGTCGGGGAGCCGGACTTTGATACGCCGTGGAGGATCCGGGAGGAAGGCATCTTTTCCCTGGAAAGAGGAAGGACCTTTTACACATCCAATGCCGGACTGCAGGAACTGCGCGACGAGATCTGCCGTTACCTGGACCGGAAGATCCATGTTTCCTACGATCCCAAAAAGGAAACCATGGTGACGGTGGGCGGCAGCGAAGCCATCGATGTGGCTCTGAGGTGCATGCTGGATCCGGGCGATGAGGTGCTGATCCCTCAGCCCAGCTATGTGTCCTATGTGCCCTGCACCATCATGGCGGACGGGGTTCCCGTGATCGTGGAGCTGAAAAATGAAAACGAGTTTAAGCTGACTGTGGAGGATATGGAAAAAAAGATCACCGGCCGGACGAAGATCCTGGTGATGCCGTTTCCGAACAATCCCACCGGTTCCATTATGACAAGGGAAGACCTGGAGCCGGTAGCGGAATTTGTCAAAGAGCATGACCTTTATGTGATCTCCGATGAGATCTATTCGGAGCTCAGCTATAAGGGAGATCATGTCTCCATCGCCAGCCTGCCCGGAATGCGGGAAAGGACGATCGTGATCAACGGATTTTCCAAAGGCTTCGCAATGACCGGGTGGCGTCTCGGATACTGCTGCGGGCCGGAGGCTATCTTAAAGCAGATGATCAAGCTCCACCAGTTCGCGATCATGTGCGCGCCCACCAACAGCCAGTACGCGGCGGTAGAAGGACTGCGCAATTGCGAAGAGGAAGTGGAGGAGATGCGCAAGGCATATAACCAGAGAAGGCGGTTTCTGATGCATGAGTTCGCCCGGATGGGACTGGAATGCTTTGAGCCTTACGGGGCATTTTATGTGTTCCCGAGCATCGAGGAATTTCAGATGTCCTCCGACGAATTTGCCACAAGGCTTCTCAAGGAAGAACGGGTGGCCGTGGTGCCCGGAAGCGCCTTCGGGGAATGCGGGGAAGGATTTTTAAGGATATCCTATGCGTATTCCCTGGAAGACCTGAAGGTGGCGTTGGGAAGGCTGGGGCATTTCATCCAGAGGCTCCGCAATGAGCAGGAAGGGATCTGAATCTAAGGAGTTGTAGAAAATGCTGAATATCGTATTGCTGGAACCGGAGATCCCGGCCAACACCGGAAACATCGGAAGAACATGTGTAGCAACGGGAAGCCGTCTCCACCTGATCGAACCCCTGGGCTTCCGGCTGGATGAAAAGTCGCTCCGCCGTGCCGGGATGGATTACTGGAAGGATCTGGATGTCATTACTTACATCAATTATGAAGAGTTCCTGGAAAAAAATCCGGGGGCCAGGGTTTATATGGCGACCACAAAAGCGGAAAAGATGTATACGGAGATCCGGTACGAGCCGGACTGCTATATCATGTTTGGAAAAGAAAGCGCCGGGATCCCGGAAGAGATCCTGGTGCGGCACCGTGAGGACTGCGTGCGGATTCCCATGATCGGGGGAATCCGTTCCCTGAACCTGGGCAATTCCGCCGCAGTCATCCTGTACGAGGCGCTGCGGCAGAACCAATTCGCCGGAATGGAGACGCAGGGGCAGCTTCACCGTCTGGACTGGGAGACGTAAAAAAGTCCGGGCAGACGCGCCGCCCGGACATATTTTTTGCATAGTTCAGGAAACTGTGAATAGGATAGACAGTGACGGTGTTTTAGGCAGTTTGTTCAAATGAAAACCAGTTTATAGCACGATTCTTGGAAAAATATGAAAAAATTGTAGACTATATCCCAAGAATTGTGGTATGATATAGAATGTGTACTTAGAAAGAAGGTGAGTCAGATATGGTCGAGAACACAATTCAGGCAATTAAGGAGACCGAAGCGAAGGCAGAAGCAGTGGTCAGAGAGGCTGAGTCCAAGTATAGAGAGATTCTGGATGAAGCAGCAAAAAAAGCAGAGGCAATGAAGTCAGAACAGATTCAGAACATGAAGCAGAAGGCTCAGTCCGATATGGAAAAGGCAAAAGAAAAAGGTACACAGGATTTGGATTCAGCGATGTCCGAGATTCGAAAGGAAGTGGCGGCGCTCAAGGAGCTTGCCCAGCAGAAGCACGAAGCGGCGGTGAATCTTGTGGTATCGGAACTGATTTGAGACAGAGGGTGTCCATCCCGCACGGAGCAGGGATATTTTTCAAGTACGCGGATACGCACAGCGTCATCAATTCCGGGGGGATTGGTGGCTTTCGTATTGTTGTGAACAAATTGCACTTGGAAGATGGTCTTGTGCGAAGTGCCGGACATTTCTGTCAGATATGATCCGTGACTGCGGATGATATCAAGCGTGATTTTTCAAGGAGGGATCACAGACCGCCTGGAAAAATCAAAAAAATAGGAAAGAAAAAGGAGGGATTCGATTATGGCGGTATTGCAGATGCAGCGAATCAGTATCTGCGCATTGAAGAAGAACCGGAAAGCGATTCTGGAAAAGCTGCAGAGCATGGGCGTCATGGAGGTCAGCCAATTCCTGGAGGAAGATGAAGATTTCCGGCGGATGGATACGGCGAATGCCAGAAGCAGCTTTGAAAAAGCAGCAGCCTCTGTTGACCGTGCGCTGGATATTCTTCAGATATACGCACCGGAGAAAAAATCCATGCTGTCTTCTCTCGCCGGGAAAGAACTGGTAGATCAGAAGAGATACCAACAGATCATCGGAGACAAAGAAACCCTGCTTCGGACAGCGAACCAGATCCAGTCACTGGACCGTGAGCGGGCAGAGCAGAAGTCCGAGATCCTGAAGCTGGAGAACAGCATTGAAAGCCAGACGCCATGGCTTCCGCTGGAAGTTCCCATGGACTACGAGGGGACAAAGCATACGGAGATGCTTCTCGGAACCATGCCGGGAGAATGCAGTCTGGAGCAGATCTATTCTGCGATCGCGGAGAAGGCGCCGGAGGCCCAGGGCTTTGAAGTGCATATCGTCTCCGCGGGTCAGGAAGGAACTTACCTGACGGTGTTCTGTTTGAGAGAGGAAGCGCATCAGGTGGAAGAAGCGCTCCGCAGCAGAGGGTTTGCAAGGCCGTCTCAGATCCTGCAGCAGGTACCTGCCGCGGCAAGATCAGAGATGGAGGCAGAGATCAACAGCCGGGAGCTCAAGATCGAAGAGATCGAGCAGCAGCTGGCCGGCCTGGGAGTCAGCCGGGAAAGCTTAAAGCTTCTTGCAGACTATTACCGCGTCCGCGCAGACAAGTATGAGGTGTTGGGAACACTGCCTCAGTCAGAACGTACGTTTTTTATCAGCGGTTATGTGCCGGCAAAATATACGGATAAGCTGAAAAGTGCGCTGGAAGGCAGGTATGACTGTGTAGTTGATGTAGAAGAACTGAAAGAGGATGAGGAGGCGCCGGTGCTTCTTCAGAATAATTCGTTCTCCGAGAGTGCGGAGGGGATTCTGGAATCCTACGGTCTCCCGGCAAAGGGAGAGATCGACCCGACGGCGATCATGTCCGTATTCTATGTATTTTTATTTGGTTTGATGCTGTCCGACGCGGCGTATGGTGCAATCGTATCTATCGCGTGCGGCGTGGCGCTTAAGAAGTTCCCGAGGATGGGAGCGGGTATGAAAAAGTCCCTGAAGCTGTTTTTCTGGTGCGGGCTTTCCACCCTGTTCTGGGGCATTATGTTCGGAGGTTACTTCGGCGATGTGGTGAATGTCGTATCCAGGACGTTCTTCGGCAATCAGGTAGAGATACCGGCCCTCTGGTTCATTCCGCTGAATGACCCGATGAAGCTGCTGATCTACTCCATGCTGTTCGGTCTGATCCATCTGTTTACCGGATTGGGGATCAAAGGGTACATGTGCATCAAGGATAACAGATATCTGGATTTCTTCTGTGATGTGGTGCTCTGGTTCCTGTTCCTGATCGGACTGATCATCATGTTCCTGCCGACAGACATTTTTGCTTCCGTCGCAGGGGCGAAGATCGTGTTCCCGGAATTTGTCAACCTTCTGGGCAAAGCATTCGCGATCATCGGAGTCGTGGGTATCCTGCTGATGTCAGGAAGAGAGAACAAGAACTTCGGACTCAGGATCGCGCTTGGCGCATATGATCTCTATAATGTGACAGGATGGCTCAGCGACGTGCTGTCCTACTCCAGGCTTCTTGCCCTGGGACTTGCAACAGGTGTTATCGCGCAGGTTGTCAACCAGATGGGAAGTATGGCCGGCAGCGGCATCTTCGGCGTGATCTTATTCATCGTTGTGTTTATCGTGGGACATACGCTGAACCTGGCGATCAACCTGCTGGGTGCTTATGTTCACACAAACCGTCTGCAGTATGTAGAATTCTTCGGTAAATTCTATGAGGGCGGCGGAAGAATGTTCAATCCATTTAAAGAAAATACAAAATATGCAGATATTAAGGAGGATTAGGAAATGATTTTAGAAAGTTTAGGAATTGTTTATGCGCTTTTAGGTGCAGCATGTGCGGTATTTCTTGCAGGTGCAGGTTCAGCTTTGGGAGTTGGTATTGCAGGTCAGGCAGCATCCGGTGTTGTATCGGAGGATCCGAGCAAATTTGCTAAGGTACTGATCATGCAGCTTCTGCCTGGTACACAGGGTATCTACGGTCTGCTGGTTGGATTCATCACCCTGTCCAAGATCGGTATCATCGGCGGCGGCGCGGTTGAGATCTCTCCGTCCACAGGTCTTCTGATCCTGGCAGCATGCCTCCCGATCGGAATCGTAGGTCTGATCTCCGGAAAGTCTCAGGGCAAGACAGCAGCGGCAGCAATCGGTATCGTTGCAAAGAAACCGGATCAGTTCGGTAAGGCAATGCTGTTCCCGGCCATGGTTGAGACCTATGCGATCCTGGCACTTCTGATCTCCATTTTGGCAGTCAGCGGAATCCAGGTATAATTCGGCTTGATCTTCCGCAGCAGCCTGCCGGGAAGGGAATTTTCCGGAAGCTGCACGGGCGGAAAGAAAAAAATGATAAGTATGAGGTGTGATAGATGAGTGGATTAGACAAGATAAAAAGTCAGATCCTGGATGAAGCGAACCACTCAGCAGAAGTGAAGCTTGCGGAGGCCAATGAGAAAGCGGAGCGGATGTTCAGCGAAGCAAAGGCAGAGGCGGAAGCAGAGGTTTCAAGGCTGCAGGCAAAATCTCAGGAGGCGGTTGCAGTTTACGCGGACCGGGTAAAATCATCCGGTGAGATGCAGCGGAAGCAGGCAATCCTCCAGGCAAAGCAGGAAGTGATCGCGGACGTGCTCCAGAACGCATATGAGAAGGTGTGCGCACAGGACGACGCGGCATATTTCGGGATGATCACAAGGATGCTCGAAAAATATGCCCAGCCTGGGGACGGCATCATCTCTTTCAATGCGAAGGATCTGAAGCGTATGCCGAAGGGATTTGAAGCCGAGATGGAAAAGGCCGCTCAGAAAAAGGGCGGAAGCCTGAAGCTGTCTTCGGAAGCAAAAGAGATGGATGGCGGCTTTATCCTGGTATACGGCGGTGTGGAAGAGAATTGTACGATCCGGGCAATGTTTGACGCAAAGAGAGATTATTTGTCCGATAAAGTTCATGAGGTGTTATTTATATAGAATATAGCTATG
>CATLCV010000171.1 GCA_949893755.1 uncultured Lachnospiraceae bacterium
AACGAAATTTATTCCATTTCATAATCGTACCTCCTGATTTCAATGAAGCGCCCACTCACCTTCGTTCGCCCACCTCTACCACAGATGCAGCTCCTTCGCCTTCTGCGCGGTATTCTGATGGTTCTCATTGCGGATCTCCCCGCTCTTGCCGCCGGTCTTCCGGCAGAGATAGATTTCCCCGATCTCCATGGACTTGTCCAATGCCTTGCACATGTCATAGATCGTCAGAAGGGCCACGCTCACCCCAGTCAGCGCTTCCATCTCCACCCCTGTCTTGCCTGTCGTCTTCACCGTGCAGTAACAGTAGATCGTAGATTCCTCGGGCGCCATTTCGAACCGCACCCGGCAGTTGGTCAGAGGCAGGATGTGGCACATCGGGATCAGCTCCGACGTCCGTTTGGCCCCCATGATCCCCGCCGTGGTCGCCATGCCCAGCACATCGCCCTTTCCCACAGTCCCGGACCGGATCGCCTCGTACACCTCGGGGCTCACCTGGATCTTCCCGGTGGCCGCCGCCTCCCGGACCGTGTCCTCCTTATTCGTCACATCTACCATGACTGCCTTTCCCTCTTCGTCAAAATGCGTCAGCCCCATGTCCATCTCCCTTTCCCCCGATCTGTTTCCTGTACCCGTTTTACCTTCCCGGCTGCTTTCGTCCTCTGTTCCGCAAAAAACAGCCGTTTCGCTCCGTTCATCATGGTTTCGATTATACTGAAAACTGCCGGGCCTGTCAACATTTTAGAAAATAACAGGCTGGCCGGTAGAATAATTGGAACTTCAAAAAAATACCCGCCGCCCAATTCCGCCAGGCAGCGGGTAATCCTTTATTATTTTGCCAGCAGCTTCTTCGTCAGCTTCTTCACCTTTTTCTTACATTTCCCGCAGCCCTTCCCGGCCCGAGTCATTTTCTTCACTTCCTTGAATGAGGAAGCCCCCTTTTCCACAGCGTCCGCCACGTCCCCCTTGGTCACCTGATAGCAGGGACAGATCACTTTCCGGCGGTTCATGGCTACAGTACCAGGGAAGGTGCGGAATAGACGCGCGCGCCCAGCTCATTGTCCAGCATATACAGGCTCTTCGGGTCATCCCCGAACAGTTCGAATTTCTTTACCAGCGTCTCCGCGTTATTTTCCTCCTCGCCCTGCTCCTTCACGAACCAGTCCAGGAACTGCATGGTGCGGAAATCCTTTACGGAATGCGCCGCCTCATAGATCGTGTGGATCAGCTCGGTCACATACTGCTCATGCTTCAATCCTGCTTCCAGAACCGACTTCGCGTCGGTGATCTCAACAGACGGCTTGTCAATGGCCTCCAGGACCACCTTTTCCCCATTGTTCTGCAGATACTGCAGCATCAGCATCGCATGGTCGCGCTCCTCCTGGGCCTGGATCCTGTACCAGTTGCCGAATCCATCCAGTCCTTCGTCATAATAATAATTTGAAAAATCCAGATACAGGTACGCGGAATAAAATTCCTTGTTCACCTGCTGATTCAATAATTCTACCACTTTCTTATCCAACATCTCTATATCCTCCTTCTGTACTTTCACGATCTCCTGACCGCTTTTTCCGTCCTCTATTATACACTTCTGCTTTTGTTCTGTAAATATGGAAATCTTACAATATCACTGCCCGGCAGGCCCATCCGGCCCCTCCCAAATTCATTGACAAAAAACAGCGGAAATTATATAATAAAGCAAGCGGACCGCACGGTGGCTTCGCGGGGCAGAAGCGTCGTAACAGCTTCTGTTTTCCGGACGCCATGCTTTAGGGGTCGCAGAAAAATAACTGACACTTCCGGAGAAATATCCTGCGCAATCTGTATCACTTATTTTTCTACAACTCCTTACCGTCAGATGATTTGAGGAGGGAAAACATTATGGCATATTGTAAAAAATGCGGAGCACAGATTGATGATGAGGCAGTCGTCTGCCCCCACTGCGGAGTATCACAGACTACCCTGCCGCCCACCGTGGACAACGGCGGATTTCTGTGGGGCCTTCTGGGGTGCTGCATCCCCCTGGTCGGCCTGATCCTGTTTCTTGTCTGGAAGGACACAAAGCCCAGGACCAGCAAAGCCGCGGGGATCGGGGCGCTGACCGGCGTCATTATCGGAGTCGTATTTTATGTATTGATCTTCATTCTGAGCATGAGTACGGCATACTACCTGTATTAACAACATGGCATGGCTTTACAAATGGCTGCCGATCTTTTTCGGCTGCCATTGCCGGCCTGACCGGTCTTTTTTTTACCGCGGCAGGCAGTTTCCCGTCTGCGCCCGCTGTACCGGAGAGCTGATCGGGATCTTCGCGCTGCTTTTTACCTGGCACGCGGGCCATCCCCATGCAGGATTCTCCTGTGTCCTGCTGCTCCCGCTCATCATCGACGGACTGGCTCAGCTCTGCACGTCCTATGAAAGCAACAATCTCCGCCGTCTCTGGACGGGGATCCTGTTTGGCTACGGTCTGGCAAATCTTTTCTTCTTGTCAGTTACCGCAGTTTCCCATTTAGGATTTGCCGCAGGTCTGAAGCTGAAAGGCCTGTAACTCCTGCCGCCGGACAGACTTCCATCCGTGCGGCTGGACCGATTCCATCGGCTGAACTATCAAGAGAGGTTCCCCATGAAACGATTACTGATCACAGGCGCGTCCGGCTTCCTCGGCAGACGGGCCGCAGCATTTTACAGCGAGACCTGCGAGATCTGCGCTCCCTCCCGCACGGAGCTGGACATCACTGATCTTGAAAATGTATACGCGGTATTCCGCCGTTTCAAGCCCCACTGCGTCATCCACTGCGCCGCCGTTTCCGACCTTGGCATGTGCGAAAAGGATCCCTAAGGCTCCTGGCGGATCAACGTAGACGGCAGCAGAAATATGGCCGCGGCTGCAGCAAAATTTTCCGCAAAATGCCTGCTCTGCGGCTCCGACCAGGTTTATTTTGGAAATGGCATCAAGGGCCCCCACAGTGAAGAGGAACCCATCGCCCCTCCCACCGTTTACGGCCGGGAAAAGAAGGCGGCAGAGGAAGAATGCCTGGCCGTCAATCCGGACTGCGTCATCCTGCGCCTGACCTGGATGTACGACACCTGTACCCTGGCCCCGCAGGAGCACGGCGACTTTTTCCGGACGCTGGCTGACCGGCTGCGGACATCGGCTCCTCTCAGCTATCCCGTTTACGACATTCGCGGCATCACCGACGTCAACGAGGTCATCCGCAATTTCAAAAGCGCCCTGGAATTAAACGGCGGGATTTACAATTTCGGTTCCCCGAATCACAGGAACACCTACGAAACCGTCCGTGCCATGTTCACAGCCCTTGGATGGGATCCGCGCTCCCTGATAAAAAATGAAGAAGCCTTCGCCGCAGATCCCCGGGATATCAGCATGAGCCCCGGAAAATTAAATAACAGCGGAATCACATTTTCTTCCACATTGGACGCGCTGGTGCGAAACGGGCGGATGGCGCAGCCGTATAAGTGACATGCACTGCTTCCCGCACACGTCCCCCGAACACCTGGAAAAGCAGCAGCACCGCCCCCGCGACAGAGCACCAGGCTCCGGCCGTTCTCCCCGGCGCATGATAAACCAGTTTCACATCATGTCTCCCTTTTCCGATTTCGAATCCAAGGAATGCCGTATTCACCTTCGTTGCTTCCACAGGCTCCCCGTCCACCTGAACCTCAAAACTCGGATCATAGGGGATAGAAGTCACAAAGTACCCTTCCCTTTCCGCATCCACGGAACCCGCGGTCACCTGCCCTTTTGTCTGCTCCCAATCCGGATGAAACTCTGACTGATACAGCCTGCCGCTCCGTTCCCGGTTCGTTTGCTTCCCCCAGTCTCCCAGAAAGCAGGTGAGCCCCGTGATCTCATAATCCCCCTTTCCAAATGAAAGCTCCGCCGACTGCTCCCCTTGTTCCAGCAAAACCGCAAAAGAGAATGTAGTATTTCCGTTATAGTAAAAATGATTCCCGGCCGTCAGCTTATTTTGTTCCCCTTCCAGCCGCACTGCAACATCCTGCGACGGATGATGATTCTTGACCTGAAACTGCAGGAACAAGATCTGACCTGGCTCTGCCGCATCTGCCGGATCCGCAGCTCCACTGCCGGAATCCATCCCCAGCCTCGGCTCCGGCTCCTCCGCTTCCGCAGCTTCCGTTCCGGAATCCCCGCTCCGGTCCGGTTCCCGCCCATCCATTTCGCCAATCCCGGAAATCTCTGCCCGGACCGTCCCCGTCTTTTCCGCCCGGATCCGGTAACCGTCTCCCGTCTTTACAATCTGGAGCGAATCACTGCTCTCCTCCGGCAGTACAATCTCCGCCGGTTTCAATGCCTGCCGGACTTCCTCCAAGATCTGCCGCTCCATTTCTGTGCTTCCGCCGCCTGCTTCCGGATCCTCTCCCGCAGGCCCAACCGCCCCATAAACCAGCGCCATCTGATGATAAGGAAAATCCAGTTCCTCATATGTATTTTCCGAAATTATCCGGTCCGTCACATAAGCCGCCGGAGCCGCACACTCATTTTCATAAATATCCATCCCATCTCTGCTTCTCACAAGCTCATATCCTGGGACCTCTTCCTCTGAGATCAGATACCGCACTCCCATCATCTGCCGAAATACCGGATTTTTTGACACGGACTGCATCAGGTCATTGCGGAAGGGCTCCTCCACCCCAAACACATCTTTCCGAAACTCCTGGTATCCCTCGTTGTAAGAGGACGAATACACCGATGAAATATACTGCCTCATATCCCAGACCCGGTTCAGATCCGCCGCGTTTTCCGACTCGCTTCCCGCCTGCTCCAGCCGGTAAAATCCTTTGTCTCTCTCCAGGGTTTCCTCTACTGCCTGTCCAATCACCGGATCCGTCACTGCTTCATAAAACTCCCGGCTTTCCACCCGCCCTGCCTTCTCATGAAATACACTTCCATACAGAATCAGAAATACCACCGGAGAAGCCATCAAAAGCATCAGCCTTTTTCTCCGCCAGAACAGCAGAAAGCATCCCGTCATAATCGCTCCATCCGCCAAAAACAATGCTCCGTACTGTGAAAATTCCGAATGTCTCTGCCCCAAGGCCAGAAGCCCCATCGTCATCAAAAACGGAACCATTCCCGCCGCAAACGAAATCTCTCTGTTTTCCAGCTTTTTTAAATAGCATGCTATCAGATAGCAGAGCAGAGGCAGGCACGGGATCAGCGCCTTGTCCCTGACGTAGAGCCCTCCGTTCAGCGCCCATGCGAAAAAAGGAATTGTCAGAATGGCTGCGCATCCCCAGGACAGCACACGTTCCTCCGCCTTTTTATAAGTAAATCCCGTGATCAGAACCGTGATCATCAGAGTCGGCAGCCCGATCCCATAGGGTGTATAGATCAGCCTGTCCACCTGCAGGTTCGGAATCCATACAGAAGCTAGGCTGACCCCGGCCTTCGCTCCTTCCCGTCCGGTCAGCGCCGCAGCGGTGGGAATCAGCAGAATCCCGCTCATCAGGACAGCAATCAGCATGGGCCATAAAAACCGGATCCCGTCCCGTAAAAATCCCGTGATCGTGACTCTGATGGCTCCCTCATTTTTTACATTGCATGCTATCTTTTTCTCAAAGGATTCTTTTTTGTTTCTCCACAGAATCATATAGCATGCTATGTTTTCAAAAAATAGTTTATTCCCTTCTTCTCCCACCATTGTATCGCATGCTATATTTTCACCCAAAAAACAGCTCCCGGCTTCTCTTCCGCTCCGCCCTTTTCCTTCCACATACCGGTATATCCCATACAGTACC
This sequence comes from uncultured Lachnospiraceae bacterium, assembly GCA_949893755.1. Lineage (GTDB taxonomy): Bacteria > Bacillota > Clostridia > Lachnospirales > Lachnospiraceae > Schaedlerella. The sequence continues at coordinate 5,779 of CATLCV010000171.1, forward strand.
AATACCAGCATTCCCCCGATGCTGAAATAAAAGCTGGTCAGGATCATCAGAAACACACTGACCGTATAGAGCAGTTTCCCGCCCTTTTCAAAGTAATTGTCCGCTCCCCAAAATGCCATACACAAAAAAGGCATATAATTGACAAACATGATCTGGCAATAGGAATGAAAGATCATGGGTCCCGACAGAAGATACATCAGCGCCGTCATGAAGCTGATCCTGCCGGAAAATCCCCGTCTCAAAAGCCACCCGTAAAGCAGCTCCGCAGACGCCGTCAGGCTCACGATTGAAGCGCCCATCAGATAATCCCCCATTTTCACAGAAGGAAACAGATACGAGATCAGGATCACCGGACTGAACAGCCCATAATAAGAAAAATGATAGATATTCTGCCCGCCTCCGATATTTGCCGCGAATTCCGGAAACAATTCCCCCGTTTCATAGAACTGCTTCCGAAAATAATCCGGGATCACGCTGTGCTGACTGATCCAGTCCACATTCGAACCAAATATCCCAAATCTCCCGACAAAAAACCAGCAGAAGAACACTGACGCCAGCCCCAGCAGAAGGAAAGGCAAAACCCGCATACCGCGCCAACTGTATTTCTGTCCGTACCTCATAGATCCATTCCTCCTCTTTCCCCGCCGCTTTACTGCCTGTAGCCGCTCAGGACTCCGCCCGATACCTTCTTTTCCTCCCGGCTGTTCTGCATCGGGATCACATTCTTATCCTCCCGGCCTCTCTTTTTCAATGCAGCCGCCGCTTCTTCCCGGCTGTCCTCCTTTAAAATAAATACCGGTCTGTGCTTCGTCTCCAGATACGTCTTCGACAGATACTGCCCCACGATCCCCGTACAGAACAGCTGGATCCCGCTGACCAGAAAAATGATGCACACCAGAGACGGCCACCCGGACACCGGATCCCCCCACACGATCGTTCGCACGATGATGAACAGGATCATGAAAAAAGACAGCCCGCAGAACACCATTCCCATGACCGACGCCAGAGAAAGAGGCGCCACCGAAAATCCCGTGATCCCCTCCAGGGAATACAGGAAAAGCTTGCGCACAGACCATTTCGTCTCCCCCGCGGCCCGCTCCACATTTTCATATTCCAGCCATTTCGTCTCAAAGCCGACCCATTCAAAGATCCCTTTCGAAAAACGGTTATATTCGCTCATTTCCAGCACCGCATCCACCATCCTGCGGCTCATCAGACGGTAATCCCTGGCCCCGCTCTCAAACCGGATCTTGGAAATGCGGTTGACAAGGTCATAAAATTTTTCCGACAGGAAGGAGCGGATCCTCGGCTCCCCGGTCCTGGTCGAGCGCTTCGCTGCCACGCACTCATATCCCTCCTCCGCTGCGATCCGGTACATTTGAGGCAAAAGCTCCGGCGGATCCTGCAGGTCCGCATCCATAACCGCCGCAAAATCCCCTGTCACATGTTTGAGCCCCGCATAGATTGCGGCCTCTTTTCCGAAATTTCTGGAAAATGACAGGAAACAGCAGCGTCCGTCCCGCTCACACAGCTTTCGCATCACCCCAAGCGTTCCGTCCGTCGAACCGTCGTCCACAAACAGCAGTTCAAATTCCACCTCCGGCATTCCATCCATCACAGCCGACATTTTTTCATAATATACCGGCAAAGCCTCCTCTTCATTCAGACAAGGAACTATAATGCTGATCTTCTTCATGTCTTTTCCTCTCCTTTACCATTCTCTGCCCTTCGTATACCTGCTCTCTCGAACAACTATACTTTATCCCTAATTTATTAAAAACCAGGCAAAAAATATCTTAAAATTTCTTAAGGACAAACCAAAATTTTCTTAATGCTTCCCTTTTGATACTTTATAGTATACCCAGAAAAAATCACAAACCATTCACGATCCGTAATTATCACGAAATTGTGATAAAAATGCAGCGCGCGAAAAAAACATATTGATTTTTACTGCAAAAAATGGTTATCTATATATAGAGTTGTCCTGCCGGACCGGCGCTTTTTCGTTCCCGGCTTTTCCATCCCGGATAACTAAGTCAAAACCGCGCGGCAAGCCGCAGGGGATCCATGCATTGCTTCGCGGAAATAAAAAGAGTGAGGTGCACAAGATGAAACCGATAAAAGAAGGAAAGGTCCGTGAGATCTACGACAACGGCGACAGCCTGATCATGGTTGCCACAGACCGGATCAGCTGCTTTGACGTGATCCTGAAAAATGACGTGACCAAAAAAGGAACCGTATTGACTCAGATGTCCCGTTTCTGGTTTGATATGACAAAGGATATCCTGCCCAACCACATGATCTCCACCGATGTGGCCGATATGCCCGAATTTTTCCGTCAGCCTCAGTTTGACGGAAACAGTATGATGTGCCGGAAGCTCAACATGCTCCCCATCGAATGTATTGTCCGGGGATACATCACCGGAAGCGGCTGGGCCAGCTACCAGAAGGACGGTACGGTATGCGGCATCGCGCTGCCGGAAGGGCTTCAGGAATCCGACCAGCTCCCGGAACCGATCTACACCCCTTCCACCAAGGCTGAGATCGGAGACCATGACGAAAACATTTCCTACGAACAGAGCATTGCCCATCTGGAAAAGTATTTCCCGGGCAGGGGCGAAGAATATGCGTCCAAACTCCGCGACTATACCATCGCGCTCTATAAGAAATGTGCGGATTACGCGAGAAGCCGGGGCATCATCATCGCGGATACCAAGTTCGAGTTCGGCCTGGATGAGGACGGCAATGTGGTTCTCGGCGATGAGATGCTCACCCCTGACAGCTCCCGCTTCTGGCCCGCTGACGAGTACGAGCCGGGACACGGCCAGCCCTCCTTCGACAAGCAGTTCGCCCGCGACTGGCTCAAGGCCAACCCGGGCAATGACTGGACGCTGCCGGAGGACATCGTGGAAAAGACGATCGGCAAATACCTGCAGGGATATGAGATGCTGACCGGGGAGAAGCTCTGAGCTGCGTAAGGAACGCCCGCTGACGAAATAACCTGTACGTTTGGTTTTGGATGATTTAAAGATCATCCAACCTGCGCATTCAGACAAAAAAAGACACCTGCCTCCGCAAAGTACATGGGGCGGTGTCTTTTTCATCAGCGGCGCTAAGGAGCTGCAGGAACATAACGGATGCAGAATGCGCAGGATATTTCTATATCTCCTTAGCACTATTTCTATATTTATTCATCAAATTCCAGCACAACAATATCGAACTTATCCGTGGACTTGATCTCCCTCACGATCCCCTTCCGGGATTTCAGCCGCTCGTAGCTCCGGAAGTTCGCGCTCATCCCAAGCATATGCTCCAGTATATAATAATAGGAAGAAGGGAGCACTCCTTCCGTAATACTCATTTCCTGCCCGATCTGAAAAGCATCCTTATCCTCGATCGTAAATTCCATCAATCTCATAACATCCCCTCCTGGCTATACTTGCCGCTGCCCTGCCGTCACTTATCTGCTTTCCTCAAAAACCGCTCTTTCCGGCATCTGTCATTCATCGACTTCCGGTAATTCTCCGGCATCTATCACTCATCCTCCTGGCTGTTTTCCGGTTTCCTGATCGTCCGCACGTTGATCCCGTTCACCTCGATATGGTCGTCCACCGCGATCACCAGGCACTGCCTGCCGTCGATCACCCGGGTCTCCACCAGGTCCGCCCGGTCCGGATTCACCTTAATCACCACATCCGGTGTCTCAATATTGAACTTCCGCGTCTCCGCGATATTTTCCGCCAGAAGCGAGCTCTTCTCCCCTGCCGCCGCGTCATAGTTCTGCTCGAACAGCTCCATATTTTCCGCAGGGACCCCGCTGTTCTCGAACACCTTTTTCATGTCCGTCCTGTCCAGCGCCAGCGGCTCCGGCTCCTCCTTGTGCTCCGCGATCATGTCATTGAGCGTATCATGGATATTCCGGATGATCTCATAATTGCCGTCCTCTCCCAGCGTATCCTCGATCAGCAGCTGGAAAGCCTCCTTCTGGGTATCCGCGGACATGGGGCTTGTGGCCCCCAGCACCTGGTCGATCAGCTCCGGCTGGAGATCCTGGGTTTTCTTCGTATAATACAGAATCCCGTGAAGGTCCGTATTCCGGTCATTGAACGCCGGGAACAAAAATCCCTTGTCCGGCGCTTCCACGATCCAGTCCCGGATCCGGTCCTGCATCCGGTTATCCTCCGCATTGTAGGACAGCCCCGCCTTGGAGAGCGTCACCGGGCAGATGCTGCACAGCAGGTATTCATACACATAATCCGACGAGTCATACATTTCCAGGTTGTCCGACGCCTTTCCCGGAATATCATACATGGCATGGATCAGGATGATATAATAATTCCCTTCATATATGTAATTCTCGATGATCTTATCATAGAACTCCTCCAGGAGCATATCATCTTCCAGCTTACTCTGTTTCAGCTTCATCAGAAATTCCTGCGTCCCGCCGGGCATCTCCTGCTCCAGCGGGAACTCCATATTCAGCATATTCCGCCCGATCCCCCCGGAAAGCGTCTTCTTGAAAATATCAAAATACTTAAACGCCTCCTCCTCCGGCAGCGAGAGGAACGCGTCCTTCGTCTCCATCTGCTTGTTCTTCTCATGATCCACGTAGCACCCGCAGATCCGCGTGATGGCACAGTTTGCCGGTGTAAACTGCTTCCTGATCTCTAAAACTTCCTTCTTATTCATTTAACTTCCCTCTTTCTTATATAATGTCAATCTCCGTTTGTTTTTTCGATTGATAACATTTTATATGATAACATCCTTTCCAAAAAATATCCATTTCTTTTTTAGATCGGATTCAAGAAGGCAGGAAAGCGGTGAGAAGCTTAATCCTGTTAACTCTCTGCCTGTTGATAAGCGGTGAGATACCTTGAAAGAAGCGGATGAGAGCTGCATTACAGATTATGCTGACTTACAGTGTTCCGGTAAAGAGACGGCGGGATCATTGATACTTCCCGCCGCCCCTGTGTTTTCTTATTAGATGTGCTTATGCTGCTGTTTCTGCTTTTGTTTTCCCCTGCATTGGATCATAACACCGCTCAAGCCGCACCATATTCACCGGTCGGCGGGCTTTTTCTATTAGAATCAGGAGTGCTTATCGTACCCGTACCGGAATTTGTTTTGTGTTCTGTCCATCCGGCGTAGACGGTTTTATTTCCATCCAGCCGGATTTCCGTAATTTTGCGGGTCAGCTCTTTATCCAAATACCAGCCGTTAAAGTCGTAGCCCTCACGGGTGGGCCGATAACCGGACAGGTCAATGATCTTGCCGGATGTTTCTGTAACTTTCTCAATCGCGCTGCCGCCGTTGCTTTCAAAGGTCAGCGTGTAATTGGTCGATGAACTGCTGCTTGAACTGTCGCTGCTGCCGGAACTGCTGCCGCTGGAATTTCCTCCGCCGGAACTGCTGCCGCTGTCCTTTTCAAACACTGCTTTGACGATCACATTCCCGGCAGGCATGATGAATTTATTATCGCGAATCGTCACGCCGCCGGAGATAACCCGCCATTCCTTGAAGTGCCAGCCCCTGTTCCGTGTGGCGGTGAGGGTGATCTCTTCTCCCTGTTTCGAGGAGGTCAGAGAAGCGGACGCTGTGCCGCCCTCGGCGGGTTCTGCGCTCACGCTGACGGTGTAATTGGTTGCTGAACTGCCGCCCCCGCCGGAACCACTGCCACTGTCCTTTTCAAACACTGCTTTGACGATCACATTCTCGGCAGGCATAATGAATTTATTATCGCGAATCGTCACGCCGCCGGAGATAACCCGCCATTCCTTGAAGTGCCAGCCGTTGCTCTGTATGGCGGTGAGGGTTATTTCTTCTCCCTGTTTCGCGGAGGTCAGAGAAGAGGATGCCGTGCCGCCCTCGGCGGGTTCTGCGCTCACGCTGACAGTGTGTTGCTCGGAGTCGGTGGTGGCCGTCGTGGCATTGCTGGGCGGGGATGCCGCAAAAAATGGATCGGCTCCCTTGTAGCGGACGACAAAGGTGTATTCTGTATTGGGTTTCAAGCCAGTAAACACCGGACTGTCCTGCCAATTTGCCCCGTTATCCCTGCTGTACTCCGCCGCCGCGCCGGTGTTGCTGTTTGCTGCCACAGCTTCCAGCTCCACACTGTGAATGGTCGTGTTTTTCACCACAGGAGCAGCAGGCGCGGCCTGTATGGCTTCACTACCTGATAAAGAACCGTCGCCAATGATTCTCCCGGCACAAACGATTGTGCCATAATTGGTAAGGGTCACGCCTGCCTCAATAGTCAGCGTTTTACCCGCTTCAATGGTCAGTGTTTTTCCGGCGGGGATTTCCATATCAGCGGACAAGGTGAAGTCGTTGCCATAAACCGCGCCGTTGTTCCTCTCGAAAATCATGCCGCGCCAGTTGGCTTTTTCCTCTTCCGTTACGCTGCCGCCTAAAATGCTACTCGCAAAAATCACAGCGTTGCCATTAGGGGTGGAAAACGTGCCGCTAGCAGCATTACTATAGCCACCGCCGATGCTGGTTGCATCCACCGTTCCGCCGCTGATGGTGATATTGCCGCCAGAGCTGTCCATGCCGCCTCCGATCCCTGCACCGCCGCTGCCCTTTGCAACCACCGTTCCACCGCGGATGGTTATGCGGCCGCCAGCGCCCTGGTCGCCGCCGCCGATACCCGCGCCGCCGTTCTTGCCATTTGCTTCCACCGTTCCGCCGCAGATGAGGATGTCGCCACCAGTGCCGCCTCTGCCGCCGCCGATGCCCGCGCCGCCGTCGTTGCCGGTTGCAGTCACCATTCCGCCGTTGATTTCGATGTAGCCACAGCCGATGCCCGCACCGCCGCCACTGCCGTTTGCCTCCACCTTTCCGCCATTGATGACGATGATGCCAGTGCCGCCGATGCCCGCATTGCCACTACTGGCTGCGGTCGCTTTCAGCGTTCCCATTTGTTCACCTGTAGATTGGGCGTATATGATCAGGGTGCTGCCCGAATCTACAATGATACCTTCGCTGACTGTCAGCTCACAGCCGTCCGCTAAAATCAAATAAGCCTCGCCGCCGACGCTAACGCGGGAGTCGATAGTTACGTTGCTGTTGACAACGTAC
>CATLCV010000172.1 GCA_949893755.1 uncultured Lachnospiraceae bacterium
TGGTAAACTCATACATGGAATAACTCTTCTGGTGGTTTGTATCTTTCTTAAGTGTAGCAACTTAAAGATACCACAAATCCATACGGAAGGGTTATTTTTTTTACAGAGAACTTTTTACTCTCAAGTTTTTTATTGATCTTTCTTTTTTGGTGTGTTACGCTATCCGCATAAAGGAGGATGCTATCTATGTCTACATTAGAAAAAGCTATGAATTTATTACAGCTTATGCCTGAATCTAAAGTCGAGAATGCATATATGTATATACGTTTTCTTTATTCACAGACTGAAAGCAATGAATCTTCTCTCGCCGGAAAAGACGAAAGTCCTACTGTTGAGATAACGCACGAATATACTAAGCCTAATAAGAAGGATGTTCATGCCATGCTTGGAATTGCACATGAGTTTGCAAATCCCGCATTGATAGAACAGGAAGAGGGCGCTTTTGAGCGTGCCATGGTGGAAAAACATGCAGCTGACAGCACATTATAAAAGCCGGTCACTGTCCCAGACAATGACCGGCTTTCGATGCGTTTACCCAACATTTTCTATTCTGTCAGTCCATAGATCTCCCCATACTTCTTTTTAAAATACCGGATCAGCGGCTCCGCCGACACTTCCCTGCCGCAGACCGCCTCGATGACCTCCTTCGGCTTGCGTGTATTCCCATACCAGTGGATTTTTTCGTTCAGCCACTTCGTAATCTCGGAAATCCTGCCCGCCGCCAGCAGTTCATCCACGGACCCAAGCTCCTGCTGGATCGTATCCAGAAGCATTCCGTCGTAGATGCTTCCCAGCAGATAGGATGGGAAATATCCAAAAGACGCGTCCGACCAGTGCACGTCCTGAAGAATGCCCTGGCTGTCGTTCTCCGGAATGATCTGCAGGTAATCCTTCATTTTCTGATTCCAGAGCGCAGGAAGCTCCTCCACCGGAACCTGATCGCGGAAGATGGCCTGCTCCATCTCATAGCGCAGTATAATATGGAAGCAATAGGTCAGTTCATCGGCTTCGGTGCGGATGTAGCTGTTGCGCACATGGTTGATCTCCCGATAAAAATCATCCAGGGAAATCTCCTGAAACTGAGGCAGCAGTTCGCCCAGCTTCTCGTAAATGGGAATCCAGAAATTTTTATTCCGGCCCAGGATATTTTCATAGAAACGGGACTGGCTCTCGTGGATCCCCATGTAGCCGCAGCTTCCCGCCACAGTCTTGTCGTAATCAGGATTGACGTTCTGGTCAAAAATTCCGTGGCCGCCCTCATGGATCGCGGAAAAGATAGCGGACAGCGGATCATGCTCGTGATAATGATTGGTCACCCGCACGTCCTTCGAGGAAAAGCTGGTGGTAAAGGGGTGCTCGGTCTCATCCACCGCCCCTGCGGAACCCAATATAATCCAGAAGCATCCACTGTACCTTCTTCTGGGCATCCGGGTCGGAGTATACATGGAATCTCGGATCCTCCGGCTGGTTTTTCTCCAGAATCTTCCGGACCAGAGGGATCAGCTCCTGCTTCAGGTCATGGAACAGGCGGTCTATCGTTGCGGAATCCATACCCTCCTCAAATTCATCCAGCATGGCATCGTAGATCTCTTTGTCAGGGTCCGTATAACCGGTGATCTCCTTACGCATCTCGATCATTTTCCGGAGATGGGGGGCATAAATGGAATAATCCGAAGCATTCTTGGCTTCCTCCCAGGCTGTTCCTGACTCTCCCTGTGCCCGTACAAATGCCTCGAACACATCCGCCGGAATCCGCCGGTTACGGTCGAAGTCCCGCTTCATGCGGTGTACGATAAACTGCCAGGTGCCGTCCAGCGCTTCGTATTCCTGCGGCTCTGCCAGCTTGTCCAGCATATCGCCCAGTTCCTCCGCCGTGGACAGCGCAAAATTTTCCGCAGAAAAATAGGTCAGCGCTTCGATATGCGCAGCCTGCCCCAGCTTCGGCGCCTTCGTCTTCATGTCCCAATACAGCAGGTTCGTTACATGCTCGTATTGCTGCATTTTTGTTAAATACTTTCTGAAATCGTCAAATAATCTGCTCATTGTTTTCATCCTTTTCACTATGGTTTGCTTGTCAGCAGCTGAGAGAATTATAGCATGTATTTTGGGGAAAGTCATTGCTTTTATACAGTTTTGGCTGCAAGATATAAAACACATAGAATATAACCTCAGCTTTATCAGCCGGATGCCTTGCAACAAGGTGTAAGGCACTGTAAATAGTATCCATATAGTTACAACATGATTCTTTTTTATAAACATTCGCTTTCAATTGATTACAAATCATGGTATAATAAAAGCACAAGCAAGCTATGAAAAGGAGGTGTCTAAATGGCAAATTCGTTAGTTCAATTCCGCACAGATGACGCATCAAAAATTAAGGCTGTCAATATTTGCGAACAGCTTGGAATTGATCTGCCGACATATATGCGTATGTGTATTTCCCGCCTGATCCAGGAAAATGGGATACCGTTCAGTATGAAGCTTGATGAAAAGTCCGAGAGCCGTGCTCTGAAAGCAATGAAGTCTGCAAGCCGCATCGCAGAAGAACACGGAATATCCGATATGTCTCTGGAAGAAATTAATGCCGAAATTGCTGCGGCAAGAAAGCAAGGGTGATTCTATTGGCAGAGGATGCATATCTGATAACAGGCAATATCAAGCATTTCCCTGTAAAACCATTTGTTGTTACTCCAAGGAAAATGCTTGATATCATTCTGTCTGATTCAGAAAAATGAAGCCTCCTCAACAGAACTTCCAGGATTCCCAAATCCTCCCTACAGCTTCATCGCCGTCTCATAAGCCTCCCAGATCGCGTCCATGATATTGGTAGGCTGTTTTGCGTCGCCGATCAGGTGTACATGGTCTCCCTTGATCTTTTCATACAGGCTGTTTTCCGGGATATATCCGACTGATACCACCACATGATCCGCCGGGATCTCATGCTTCACCTTCATCCCCTGCGGTCCCAGCGCAAACATCCGCTTTGCCCGGTTTGCCGCATTGGGGTAGTTCTTTTCCGTTTCCACCACCACAGCGGTTCCGTTTTCAAAGCTCTCGACTACCGCGTTTTTGATCACCTTTACCTTATAATGATCCAGCAGCTCCATCAGCATATTGTAGTTTGCCGCAGACAGGCCGAATGCATTCAGAATGGTTTCCGTCATTTCCACGATGGTGACCTTTTTGCCTTCCTTGCCCAGCATATAGGCAATCTCGCATCCGGTCAGGCCGCCGCCGACAACCACCACATTTTCTCCGTCTATTTTCCCATTCAGGAGGGTATCCACCGCATAGGTCACATCAGGCGAATCAAATCCGGGTGTATCCAGTCTGCGCTCCTTTGCCCCTGTAGCCGCAAAGATCTCGTCATAGCCCTGTGTCATCTCTTCCGTAACTTCCGTATTCAGATGTACATGGACGCCCAGATCCTTCATCTGCTTTTCGTACCATGCCAGAAGCTGTCTGTCCTCCCCCTTGAACTCCGGAGCGGAAGCCGCTACGAATACGCCGCCCAGCCGGTCTGACCGCTCATACAGATCCACCTCATGTCCCCGCAGGGCGCAGACTCTTGCAGCCTCCATACCGCCCAGGCCGCCGCCTGCGACCAGGATCTTCTTTTTCGTCTCTGCCGGTGTCAGGGCATAGCTCTTCTCACGCCCGCAGGCCGGATTGACCGCACAGCTGATGTCCTTTCCCTGGAAAATGCGTCCCAGGCAGCCCTGATGACAGGCGATGCACGGACGTACATCCTCCAGACGTTCCTCATAGAACTTCTTTCCAAGCTCGGGATCTGCCAGAAGCGGCCTTCCCATGCCCATCAGGTCGATCTGCCCGCCGGCAATGGCCTTCTCCGCAAGCTCCGGATCGTCAAATCGTCCCGCGCACACCACCGGAATATGGACGGCTTTCTTCACTTCCGCTACATCCTTTAAGTTGCAGGCCTTCGGCATATACACCGGAGGATGCGCCCAGAACCAGGAATCGTAGCTTCCGTTATCGCAGTTGAGCATGTCAAAACCATATTCCTCCAAAAGTTTTGCCACGGTAACGCCTTCTTCCAGGTCGCGCCCCATCTCTTCAAATTCTTCTCCCGGAAGCGCACCCCGGTTGAAATCCTTTACATAGCTGCGTACACTGTAGCGTACAGATACCGGAAAGTCCTTCCCGCATTTTTCCTTGATCGCTTCCACGATCTCTCTCGGGAAACGGAGGCGGTTTTCCAGGCTTCCGCCGTATTCATCGGTGCGGCGGTTGTAAAATCCGATGGCAAACTGATCCAGAAGATATCCCTCGTGGACCGCATGGATCTCCACCCCGTCGCCGCCTGCCTGCTGCACCAGATACGCCGCCTGGGCAAAATTTTTCACATACTGTTGGATCTCGTCCTTCGTGATCCCCCGGTTTTTCACGGTCGGATCCCATACGTTCTGAATCGGCGCAGGAGCGGGAAGCAGCTTCCAGTCCGCCTCCTTTTCCAGATGAGCCGCGCGTCCGGTCATGGCTGTGAGCTGGATAAATATTTTCGAGCCCTGCTCGTGGATCCCGTCGGTCAGGTACTTCATTTCCGCCACATACTCCTCCGGAAAATTAACCGGATTCATATAGGGCATGGGAATGATCGGAACCAGCCCGGTCACGATCAGCCCGGTTCCCCCTTTTGCGCGCTCAATGTAATAATCCGCCCCGTCCTTTGTGTAAGCACCGGTCTTTGGATTCATCAGTCTGGGAGAAAATACTCCCATGGGCATCATGGCAAGCCGGTTGGGGACTTCCACACCGCCGATCTTCACCGGTGAAAATAAATTTTTGTACTTTGCAGGCATTGTAAACCTCCTTCTGCTCCGCGTCCTTCTGGCCGGAGACTTCTTTAGATTGTAAGCTGTATTTATTTTAGCACAGAAGCCTTTGATTTTCCATTGACACAGAATACAATTCGGCGAATGATATTTTGTGAAATATCACCAAAACCAGATTGCAAAACATGTGAAAAACGTGATATTCTATTATAGTAACCGCGAACATCAGAAGCCGCGGGATATGATTGGAGGCTCAGCATTTATGAACACACAGACGAACCGGCAGAAACAGGCGCTGGCAACCAAGCAGAAGATCTTCTCCTGCGCAATTTCACTGTTTGCGCGGCAGTCTTATGAAAATGTAACCGTACAGGATATCTGTGCGGAGGCTGATGTATCCGTAGGCGCATTTTATCATCATTTTAAAAGCAAGGAAAATATTCTGGATGAAGGCTACCGCCTGTTTGACCACCAGTCCGAAGAGGTCTGGAACAACGGGCATCCAGACTCCCCCAGGGAGGCAGTCCGATTTTTGATCGCCGAGCAGGCGCATTCTATGGAAAATATGGGCGCCATGGCTGCCCTGCAGTATTTTAAAAACCAGCTTTCTTCCAGTGAAAAATATATTTTAAATCCGGATCGTTTTTTCTACCGGACACTTTACCGAATCATTGATGAGGCAGCGGCTTCCGGCATCCTGGCCGGCGATGCCGCGGTGATCACGGAGGACATCCTCGGCACGACCCGGGGGCTGATCTATGACTGGTGCCTGCATGAAGGCTCCTATGTATTATCCGAAAAATCATTGCGGATCCTGGATATTCTGCTGGACCACTACCAAAAGAAGTGACTGGAAAACGTGCAAAACAGCAAACCGCCTGACGGCCTGCTGTTCTGAATCCATTACAAATGAAAGGAGAGGATCATTTATGAAGTATGTTATTCTCGGCGGCGTAGCTGCCGGAACCAAGGCGGCCGCAAAGCTGAAACGCTGCGACCGGAGCGCGGAGGTGAAAGTCTATACAAAGGGGACGGACATTTCCTATGCAGGGTGCGGGCTTCCCTACTATATCGGAGGCGATATCCCCACCCGGGAGGCGCTCATCGTCAATACCCCGAAGAAATATTCCGGATTGACCGGCGCGGAGATCTTTACCGGCTGTGAGGCAGTCTCCATTGACAGTCATGCGAAGACGGTCTCTTTAAAAAATGCTTCCGGAGAGGCATTTACGGAAAGCTATGACAAGCTGGTCATTGCCACCGGCGCGGTTCCCTTTGTACCTCCGGTGGAGGGCGTCAGCCTTCCCGGCGTTTTCTGTGTGCGCACCCCCGACGACGCGGTGTCCGCCCGCGCCTATGCAGAGGAACAGAAATGCCGCAAAGCGGTGGTCTGCGGCGCAGGCTTTATCGGGCTGGAGGTGGCGGAAAATCTGATGGCGCTTGGACTGGAGGTCACCGTCATTGACGCGGCTCCCCAGATCATGCCCAATGCCTACGATCCGGAGATGGCGGATTACGCGAAAAAACAGCTCAAAGCGGCTGGCATGCGTGTGTTGACCTCCACCAGCCTGAGCGGGATCGAAGGCAATGGAAAGTCGGAAAAGGTTCTCACCGACAACGGCCCGCTGGCGGCGGATCTCGTGATCCTGGCCATCGGTGTGCGCCCGGCCACCGCATTTCTGGCGGATTCCGGTCTGGAGATGTTCAAGGGAACCATCCTGGTGGATTCTCAGATGAAGACCAATCTGCCGGACGTCTATGCGGCAGGCGACTGTGCCATGGTGAAAAACGCATTGACCGGACAGCCCCAGTGGTCCGCCATGGGTTCCACCGCCAATCTGGCAGCCCGGGCAATGGCAAAATCGCTGAACGGAACCGGACACGGCTACGGCGGCTGCCTTGGGACCGGAGTCTGCCGCCTGCTCCCCACCCTGAACGGAGGCCGCACCGGGCTGACGGAAACGCAGGCCAGGGAGGCCGGCTACGAGGTCACATCCGCGCTCTGCGTGGTGGACGACAAGGCCCATTATTATCCGGGCGCGTCCTCCTTTGTCATCAAGCTGGTGGCAGAGACCAGTACGAGGAAGCTGCTGGGCCTGCAGGTATTCGGCGCGGGCGCTGTGGATAAGATCACGGATATCGCGGTCGTGGGAACCTCCCAGGGCATGAAGCTGGATGATTTTGACACCCTGGATTTCGCGTATGCGCCTCCGTTTTCCACGGCCATCCATCCCTTTGTCACCGCATGCTATGTCCTGGAAAATAAGATCGACGGGCTGTTTACTTCCATGACTCCTGCCGAGTACATCGCCGGCGCGGCCAGAGGATACACGGTTCTGGATGTGCAGCCTGCTCCGGCAATTCCGAACGCGCGCTGGATCGACCTTTCCTCCGTAAACGGCCCCATCGAAGGGTTGGAAAAGGATGCCCCGCTGCTGCTCGTATGCGCCAAGGGCAAGAGAGGATATTTCCTGCAGAACCGTCTGAAAGCTTTCGGCTACACGAACACGAAGGTTCTGGAAGGCGGCGCTTTCTTCAATGAGGTGAAGGTTCCCCGCAGCGGAAACCGGCTTTCCGCGGAGGAGATCAAGCGTGTGAAGGGGCTGGGATGCCTGCAGGATAAGCGGTATGACGATGTATTCAATGTCCGCGTCATCACCCGAAACGGGAAGCTGACCTCCGAAAAGCAGGTCAAGGTGGCGGAAGCGGCGGAAAAATTCGGTTCCGGCGAAGTGACCATGACGACCCGCCTGACGCTGGAGATCCAGGGCGTGAATTACGACAATCTGGACGCCCTCTTTGCCTTCCTGGAGGAGGCCGGGCTGAAAACCGGCGGCACCGGCTCCAAGGTGCGCCCGGTCGTATCCTGCAAGGGAACGACCTGCCAGTACGGGCTGATCGACACCTTCGCGCTTTCCGAAAAGCTGCATGAGCTGTATTATGTTGGTTACCATGATGTATCTCTGCCTCACAAATTCAAGATTGCGGTGGGCGGATGTCCCAATAACTGCGTCAAGCCGGATCTCAATGACTTAGGGATCATCGGCCAGCGCCAGCCGGAGATCGACCTGTCCAAATGCAAGGGCTGCAAGAACTGCCAGGTTCAGAACAGCTGCCCGATCAAGGTGGCGGAGCTGGACGGCGGAAAGATCCGGATCGCCCCGGACAGCTGCAACCACTGCGGACGCTGTATCGGAAAATGTCCGTTCGGCGCCGTGACCGAATCGCTGACCGGCTACAAGGTATACATCGGCGGACGCTGGGGCAAGAAGGTAGCGGAGGGCCGCGCTCTGGACAGGATCTTCACTTCCGAGGATGAGGTCATCGGCGTGGTAGAACGCGCCATCCTGTTCTTCCGTGACGAAGGACAGTCCGGAGAGCGCTTTGCGGATACCATCGCAAGGCTGGGATTCGATTATGTACAGGATAAGCTGCTGAACAGCGAGATTGATAAAAAACAGATATTAGAAAAGCATGTAGTGGGCGGGGCAACCTGCTGATACATAGAGAAAAGCTGCCGACGGCAGCTTTTCTTATTTTGATGGTTTAAAAACACTCACTTTTCTTCTGAGGTATATTCATTTATGATCGGCGGGATCTGTGCCATCAGATTATCAATATCCTCAAACATGGCGCTCTTGGTCGTTCCCAGCCGCGACGCCTGGCGGATGTGCTTCACCACATCCTGATTCAGGCTCTTGATCTGTTCAAAGAAACCGCACAGCATATCCAGCGCGTTCTTGGAATCATCAATGACGCCGGAAATCTCGTTATGTACCTTCGTAGCGCCCTCCGCAGACTGTGTGATCTCGTCAAACCTCTCGTAGGTCTCGTTGACCTTCTCCAGGCTCTCTCCCAATGCCTCCTGGGAAGCGTTGATGTTCGAGTTGAGGTGGTCTGTCCCCTGCTCCACATCCTGGATGCCGGAATCCACCTCGCCGGTCAGCTCCTTGATCTCGTCCGCCAGCTTTTTGACCTCGACCGCAACCACCGCGAAGCCCTTCCCCTGCTCTCCGGCACGGGCCGCCTCAATGGAGGCGTTGAGCGCCAGAAGATTAGTCTGCTCGGCGATAGACACGATCTTGCCCATGCACCGCTTGATCTTCTCCACTGCGGTCTGCAGATCCTCGAACGTGGTCTCCATTTCTTTAAAGTAAGAGTCCACCTGCATGGAACTGGTCTTTAACTCCTCCACGCCGTCCTGGGCACGGACGACCGACTGAGAAATGCTCTCCTTCACTTCTGAAAATTCACCGGACACCTGCTCAATGCTCATGAAGTTCTGCCCAAACTCCTGCAGCCGCCCCTGAAAGCCCTCGGCCTCCGAGAGTACATGTCCGAAGGACTGGCCGATCCGGTCCAGCTCCCACAGGGAATCCACCTCCTTCTGCACCAGCTCTGAGTGATAGTCCTTCAGGGTCTTCATCACATGCAGCACCGGATTCAGGCTTTTATCGTGTACAGGCATATTCTTTGTCTCCTGCCTGTTCTTTTTCCAAAATGCCATATTCTTTTCCCTCCTAATCAAATGCTGAAAGCGTCAAAAGGTTTTTGGCGCTTATGATACACTTTTGACACTTGTATCATTCAAATACCACGCAGGTCATGGACTGGTTGACGAAACGGTTGTTATAATGCTCCCCGTATCCTACAAGCCCCGCGTGTCTGCCCAATGCGCTCATCTCGTTCAGATATTCCTGCATGTAATGCTCCTGCGTGAACAGCAGATACCGGAACAGGCAGTTCACGGAAAATACGGCCGAAATATTTGGAAAATCGTGTTTTATCTTTTGGATGGTGTTCTTCACAATGGCTCTGTAATCCCCCAGCTCCAGCAGAAGCAGGACGTCCGAATCATTTACCTGGCGGAAGCAGCAGAGCGCGTCGCCCTGGACCTCCTTGATGGATACGATGCAGGTATCGTCGCCGTTCAGCTTTCCAAAGGGGTTCTTAAAGGTCTGCGTGGTGATGTCCTGCTCCGAGATCTTGAGGACATCCTGATAAACCTGTCTGGCCGGACGTCCGTTGAGGGTTCCCAGAATATATCTCGCCTTATCCGTCCCGGATGCGATAAATCGCTGGTTCGGCATCTGGCGGTAAATGTTTTCCTTATATGCCTTGACTCTGCCGTTCTGGTTCTTGATGATCCCATAGACCACGGCATCTTCATAGACTCTGCCGTTTGCAGAGACCTTGCCCGCATCGCCGGTCCCGCCTACCAGAGAAATGTTCCTGCGCTTTAAGACGCTGTAGATGGTGGTCAGAACGCAGGCATCGTTGCCGGTGCAGAAATCGATACAGACCGTATCGCGCTCCGTACCGCCCACCGCCTTCACATCCTGCTCCAGCCGGTCGATGTATTTTACCGGCATGACCGAAACCTCTTCGAGTACATTCGCCGCGGCGCTGACCCCTTCGGAAAATGCGATGACGCCGACACCCTTTTCTACTACTCTGGTATCATAGCTCATGCCGATACATCCGATACTCGGCACGCCCGGGAAAAGCGCCTCCAGTTCCTTCACGTGCGCTTCAAACTGATCTCCGTTTGAAAGCAGCATGATAAACTGCGGCCTGGTCACTCCGCGGGCCGCTTCCTTCAAATCTCCGTGCTGGCTCATTCCAAAAAACTGTTTCATTTTTGCAGCATCCCTCTTTCCTGAAATAGTGATGTCCGACTCGTCAGACATATATGTAATTTATATCTTTTTATAATGCATCCGGCTTGCAGTTACACCGTACCGCAATCTCACCTGACACTGTTGCGGGACACAGCCCGGCCGCCCGCAGTTTGCAGCAGACATCTGCCGCACAATGGCATATCCCGTCGAAATACCGGATTGCACATCTATTATAATTGAAATACCTATAGAACGTCAATTAAAATTTTTCGACCTGTACGGTTGTAATCCGAACGGGTTACATGTCACACCTTAATCAGGCGTGCCCTGTAACTGCATAAGGCTCCATGAACCGCAAGTCCTGATTCACCTGCGGCTTCATGGAGCCAGAGCTTCTATCATTATTTTTTTATTTGATGGAAATGTCCCCCGATTCCACCTTGACCGTGATCGTGCCCTTCGACTTTCCTTTTGACGTATAAACCGCCTCGTCATACTCCGAAACCTGGCGGCCCGGGGCGTCCTTGGGAAGATTGATGCTGCCGTACTCGCTGCGGGCATTCACGGAATATTCCGACAAATCCCTGGGAAGCCGGATCTCAACATTGCCGTATTCATTTTTGCAGGTCAGGTCCGTCAGTTCCTCGGCATCCAGCTCCAGGTTCCCGGATTCCAGCACGAACTCCGCCGTTTCAGCGGAAAATCCATCCAGTTCAGCATTGCCGTAATCCACTTTCGCTGTCAGGGAATCGCATGTAAAATCATCTGCTTTCAGGGCACCGGATTCCAGCTCCGCCTCAGCCTTTTCGGCCATGATCTGCTTCAATGTAACATTTCCATATTCATTTTTCAGGAGAAAGTCCTCTGCAAACACGGACTCCGCCTTGAGGTTGCCGGATTCCATATCCAGCTCCAGATCCTGAAAGCTCACATCCCGAAGCTCCGCATTCCCATAGCTGATCTCCAGCTTCGTATCCCCGAAAACCAGGTCTTCCGCGTAAAAGTCGCCCGAATCGTTATACACATTCAGCCGTCCCATCTCCTCTCCCTCCGGAATATACAGGTTCACCTCCGCATTCTTGATCCCGTCCTGAACGCTGAATGTCCCGAAGTAAAAGAAATTCACAGCAAAACCGAATTCCTTCTGACTGCCCGTATGCGTCAGGGTCAGCGTATCATCCCTCACTTCCCAGAAGGGTTCGCCGTACTCACCACTCAGCTTATATTCCAGATAAAACTGATCATCCCGGGAAGGCAGGATCTGGATATCCGCGTAGGATCCAATCCGGATATCCGTGTCAGTAAAGGAATCAATCGTTGTTTTCTTCAAGGTGTATGATTTCTGTTCTGCGTATGGGGAGGTCACTCCGTTTCTGGAAAAAGCAACGCCCGCCCGTCCGCCGAGCAGGTGCCCGACCGCCAGCAGTGCCGCGCCCGCGGCGATCAGGATGAGAGATCCCTTGATCAGTTTATTCGTGTTTATTTTCATGTCTGCGTCCTCCTTTTGTAATATTTCCCAGGGATTGTGACATCTTCCTCAGCGCCCAGCGGCACAGACGGAAGGAGCCGTATACGCACAGGATCCCGATTCCCAGCGTGATAAAGCTCATACCGATCGTCGCCATCCCATCCGCAAAGGCGCGGAATGTCAGAGCAAATCCTCCTGTCAGGCCAACCGCGGCGCCCCCGACCAGGCAGACCGCCGCCAGGAAAAGGCTCCCCAATACGGCTGCTACGGTGATAACCAGCGCGAATATCACACAGAACAAAGCCAAAAGCAGAGGGAGCGCGATGGGTGCGGCGCACACGCCCAGGATTCCCACCCAGACCGCGTGGAATCCGCGCCTGACGGTCCTTGGCGGTTCCCCGATGTTCTTCTCGGCCAGGTTCATGATCAGTTCCCGGGAAGCGTCCTCCGGCGCGCCCAGATCCTGAATGGCCTCCTGCTCATGTGCCGGCCCCGCTTCATTAAAGTATTCTTCAAAATATTCTATGGCCCTGTCATAGTCCTCCTTCGGCAGGTGCCGCAGATTATGGGAAAGTATCGTCATATAGTCTGCTCTGGTCATTTTTCAGTTCCTCCCTTCACAATGTCATCAATGATCGTCTTGTAGCGGTCCCATTCCTTCGACAGTTCTTCCTGATAATATCTGCCGGAATCCGTGATGGTATAGTACTTCCGGTTCCGGCCCTGGTACTGCTCGTCATAGGTCTCAACGAAATGCTGTTCCTGGAGACGGCGCAGGATCGGATAGAGCGTGGAATCCTTGGTGTTGGCTGCCCGCTTGATGATCTGGCTGATCTGGTAGCCGTAGGCGTCAGACTCCGCGATGACCGACAGGACAAGCAGATCGAACATAGGCGCATTCAACGGAAATGTCATGATATCAGTCCTTTCTATGTGTTAATTTAAAATATATGTTTTTTTGAAT
>CATLCV010000173.1 GCA_949893755.1 uncultured Lachnospiraceae bacterium
GGCTATCATCCAGAATTATCTGGAGACCGGGGAACCGGTCGGATCCAGAACCCTTTCCAAATCAACGGATCTGAAGCTGAGTTCTGCAACGATCCGCAATGAGATGGCGGATCTGGAAGATCTGGGTTATATATTTCAGCCCCATACTTCCGCCGGACGGATTCCTTCAGATAAGGGATACCGTTTATATGTAGATATGCTGATGCAGGATAAGGAACAGGAACTGGAAGAGCTCAAGAGCGTGATGCTTGAGAAGACGGACCGGGTGGAGAAGGTACTCAAGCAGGCGGCGAAGGTGCTGGCTGCGAATACCAATTATGCAACCCTGGTATCCTCCCCTGTGAACAGGAGGAATACGTTAAAGTTCATCCAGCTGTCCCAGGTAGACGCACGGCAGATCGTGGCAGTGATCGTGATGAGCGGCAATGTGATCAAGAACAAGATCATCGATGTGGGAGAGATGCTCGGCAACGAGACACTGCTCAAGCTGAACATGCTTTTGAATACTACATTGAACGGGATGTCCATCGAAGAGATCAACTTAGGACTGATCGCCCGGCTGAAGGAGCAGGCCGGCATCCACAGCAATGTCATCAGCAATGTGCTGGATGCGGTGGCGGATATCATCCATGTGGAGGATGACATGGAGATCTATACAAGCGGGGCGACCAACATATTCAAGTATCCGGAGCTCAGTGACAAGCAGAATGCACAGGAGATCCTCAATGCATTTGAAGAGAAGCAGCAGCTGGCGGAACTGGTAACTGAGACCTTATCCAGTGAAGAGAATCATGGGATCCAGGTCTATATCGGCGATGAAGCGCCGGTGAAGACGATGCGTGACTGCAGTGTCGTTACGGCAACCTACGATCTGGGAGACGGGATGAAGGGAACGATCGGCATCATCGGTCCCAAGCGGATGGATTATGAACACGTCATGAAGACGCTGAAGACCCTGCAGAGTAAGTTGGATGCGATCAACAAGAAAGATTTGGATGAAGATTAATTAGGAAGGTGAAGCTGGTGGAAGAAAAGATGACCAAGGAAGATATGGTAAAGGAAGCCGTGGAAGAAGCAAAGGCAAAGGCAGAACAGGCAGCCCGGGAGCAGGCGCAGGAGAGTGAGGACCCGGAGGAAGAGACAGACTGCGCGGAGGAAGCGGACGCTTCGGCAGAGGAAGACGCGGCCGAGGAGGAAGATTCCGGGGAACCCTTAGAGGAGGAATCCGAGGAAGAGGGGCAGGAGGAAGAGAAGAAGGGCAGAAAGCTTTTCGGAAAGAAGAATAAAAAGGATAAAAAGGACGAAAAGATCGAGGAGCTGACGGATCGGCTTACCCGTCAGATGGCAGAGTTTGATAACTTCCGCAAGCGTACAGATAAGGAGAAATCTCAGATGTACGAGATCGGTGCGAAAGATATCATAAATAAAATTCTTCCCGTCGTGGACAATTTTGAACGCGGCCTGGCAGCAGTGCCGGAGGAAGAAAAGAAAAACCCGATCCTGGAAGGGATGGAGAAGGTTTACAAGCAGTTGATGACTACACTGGAAGAGATCGGGGTAAAACCGATCGAAGCAGTGGGCCAGGAATTCAATCCGGATTTCCACAACGCGGTCATGCATGTGGAGGACGAGGAGCTGGGCGAGAACATCATAGCCGAGGAATTCCAGAAGGGATACACATACCGTGACAGTGTCGTAAGACACAGCATGGTAAAGGTAGCAAATTAAGCATTTTTAATTCACAAAAACTAGGAGGAATTGATCATGGGAAAAATCATAGGTATTGACTTAGGTACTACAAACAGCTGCGTTGCCGTAATGGAAGGCGGACAGCCGGCAGTGATCGCGAATACGGAAGGTGCAAGGACCACACCGTCAGTCGTGGCATTTACAAAGACAGGAGAGCGTCTGGTGGGCGAGCCTGCAAAGCGCCAGGCAGTGACCAACGCTGACAAGACTATTTCTTCTATCAAGAGAGAGATGGGTTCCGATTATAAAGTGACGATCGACGACAAGAGATATTCTCCCCAGGAGATTTCCGCAATGATCCTGCAGAAGCTCAAAGCAGACGCGGAAGGATATCTGGGAGAAAAGGTAACCGAGGCCGTGATCACCGTACCGGCATACTTTAATGACGCACAGCGTCAGGCGACCAAGGATGCGGGTAAGATCGCGGGTCTGGATGTAAAGCGTATCATCAACGAGCCTACAGCGGCAGCGCTTGCTTACGGACTGGATAACGAAAAGGAACAGAAGATCATGGTATATGACCTGGGCGGCGGTACGTTTGATGTATCCATCATTGAGATCGGCGACGGTGTCATCGAGGTACTTTCCACAGCCGGCAACAACAGACTGGGCGGAGATGACTTTGACCAGAAGGTAACAGATTACATGCTGTCTGATTTTAAGTCCAAGGAAGGCGTAGACTTATCCAACGACAAGATGGCACTGCAGAGACTGAAGGAAGCGGCAGAGAAGGCGAAAAAGGAGCTTTCCTCCGCGACGACCACCAACATCAACCTTCCGTTCATCACAGCAACATCCGAAGGACCGAAGCATTTTGATATGAACCTGACAAGAGCAAAATTTGACGAGCTCACACATGACCTGGTAGAGAAGACGGCAGAGCCGGTAAGACGCGCGCTGTCTGATGCGGGAATCACGGCTTCCGAGCTGGGCCAGGTACTGCTGGTAGGCGGTTCTACCCGTATCCCGGCGGTACAGGAGGAAGTAAAGCGCCTGACCGGAAAAGAGCCGAGCAAGTCTCTGAATCCGGACGAGTGTGTTGCCCTCGGCGCATCCGTACAGGGCGGCAAGCTGGCAGGCGATGCCGGCGCAGGCGATATCCTTCTGCTGGACGTTACCCCATTGTCCCTGTCCATCGAGACCATGGGCGGAGTGGCAACCAGGCTGATCGAGAGAAATACTACCATTCCGACAAAGAAGAGCCAGGTATTCTCTACGGCGGCAGATAATCAGACCGCGGTTGACATCAACGTGGTACAGGGCGAGCGCCAGTTCGCGAGAGACAACAAGTCTCTGGGACAGTTCCGTCTCGACGGAATCCCGCCGGCTCCGCGCGGAATCCCGCAGATCGAGGTAACATTCGATATCGATGCCAACGGTATCGTCAATGTATCCGCAAAGGATCTGGGAACCGGAAAAGAGCAGCATATTACGATCACTGCAGGCTCCAACATGTCTGATGAAGATATCGATAAGGCAGTCAAAGAAGCAGCGGCATTCGAAGCACAGGATAAGAAGCGCAAGGAAGCGATCGATACAAGAAATGAAGCAGATGCCATGGTATTCCAGACCGAAAAGGCCATCAAGGAAGTGGGCGACAAGCTGGATGCTTCCGACAAGGCCGCTGTAGAGGCTGACTGCCAGGCATTGAAGGATATCCTTGCAAAGTCTGCCCCGGAGGAGACAACGGACGCACAGGTTGCGGAGATCAAGGCAGCGAAGGAAAAACTGATGGAAAGCGCACAGAAGCTGTTCACGAAGATGTACGAGCAGGCTGGGGCAGCAGGAGCGGCAGGCGCCGGTCCGATGCCGGAAGCAGGTCCCGCACCGGAAGGCTTCCAGGGCGATGACGTGGTAGACGGGGATTACAAGGAGGTATAAATTTGGCAACTGCTCAGCACAGGATAGCGCATTTACTGCGCTATCCGTACGGAAACATATAAGTTGCAAGAACAATCCCCATTGCCGTCAGGCAATTTTCATGGGATTGTGGTATATCTGCGAAGGTACTGAGCAGGTATAAAAAAATTGCTCCTGAACATCCAGGGCAGCCGGCAATATCATGGCTGTCCTGGATAGTATAATGTGAAAGGTAGATTGTTATGGCAGAGTCAAAAAGAGATTATTATGAGGTGCTTGGCATAGGCAAGGACGCAGACGACGGGGCGATAAAAAAAGCATATCGTGTTCTGGCGAAAAAATATCATCCCGACATGAATCCGGGAGATGCGGAAGCGGAAAAAAAGTTTAAAGAGGCATCGGAAGCATATGCGGTACTGAGTGATCCGGAAAAACGCCGCCAGTATGATCAGTTCGGACACGCAGCATTTGAAGGAGGCGCCGGCGGAGCAGGCGGCTTCGGTGGCTTTGATTTCAGCGGTGCGGATTTCAGCGATATCTTCGGAGACATCTTCGGGGATCTGTTCGGCGGCAGCAGAAGAGGCGGCCGCGGGAACGGTCCGATGCGGGGAGCCAACATCCGCAAGAGTATCCGTATTACATTTGAAGAAGCGATCTTCGGCTGTGAGAAAGAGCTGGAACTGATCCTGAAGGATTCCTGTACGGCATGTAATGGTACGGGGGCGAAACCGGGGACATCTCCGGAGACCTGTTCAAAATGCGGCGGCAAGGGCCAGATCGTCTACGCTTCCCAGTCCTTTTTCGGAACCGTACAGAATGTACAGACCTGTCCGACCTGCGGCGGTTCCGGCAAGGTGATTAAGGAAAAATGTACATCCTGCTCCGGAACCGGATATACATCCAGTAAGAAGAAGATCCAGGTGTCAATCCCGGCCGGAATCGACAACGGACAGAGCGTCCGCATCCGCGAGAAGGGCGAGCCGGGCTTAAACGGCGGGCCGAGAGGAGACCTGCTGGTGGAAGTGAATGTATCCAGACATCCCATCTTCCAGCGCCAGGAGATGCATATCTTCTCCACGGTTCCGATCTCGTTTGCACAGGCGGCGCTTGGCGGGGACATCCGGGTCGCAACGGTAGACGGCGAAGTCATCTATACGGTAAAACCGGGGACCAAGACAGATACCAAGGTGCGCTTAAAGGGCAAGGGAGTACCGTCCCTGCGGGATTCCAGAGTAAGAGGGGATCATTATGTGACCCTGGTGATCCAGACTCCGGACAGACTGAGCGCAGAGGCGAAGGAAGCGCTGCGTAAATTCGACCAGCTGGCGGGGAACACCCTCAACCAGAAGGCGGAGGAAGGAAAATCGAAAAAGAAGGGCTTCTTCAAGGATAAGATGAAGGAAGTCTTTGAAGAATAAATACAGAAAGGCTCGAACAGAGAAATCTGAAACAAGAACCGCTTTTTTGAAAAATAAAAAAGAAATCCGGCAAAGTGTGTGTTATGACACATTTTGCCGGATTTTTCATACCATCGTATGCAGAAAGGCTGCCAGTGGCAGGCTTTCTGTATCTCAGACTTCCAATACAATAACGGATCTTTCTTTCATCGGAATGTTTCTCTCAGCACCAGGCATGTGACCTCTTGAAAAATAATTCTGTACAGGATCTCCGGTATTGACCGCGATCTTCCAGTTCAGGCCGTTTGGAAGCGGCGGAAGTGTAAGGGTAACAGGCTCCCAATAGGTGTTGACCGCAAGATAGACCAGATCCTCTTTTGCCTTGGAGGGATCGTATCCTGCAAACAGAACACAGATCACATGGGAGTCCGGGCTGTAGTCCGGCTCGTTGGGACGCACGCCGTGAATGCTTGCATAAGGAAGTCCGGTCAGGCTGGCTTCCAGATTCTTGCGGATCACGGGATGGTCCTTGCGGAACTGGATCATGTACTGGAAAAAGCGGAATAGTTCCTGATTTTTCTCCAGAAGGGTCCAGTCCAGCCAGGAGATGATATTGTCCTGGCAGTAAGGGTTGTTGTTTCCAAACCGGGTATCTCCGAATTCGTCTCCGGAGAGGAACATCGGTGTTCCCCGGCTGCAGAGCAGGACCGCACAGGCATTTTTGATCATCCGCATCCGCAGCGCGCGGACCTCTTCATTGTCCGTATCCCCCTCGGCGCCGCAGTTCCAGCTGTTGTTGTCATCCGTACCGTCCGTATTGTTCCAGCCATTGTCCTCATTATGCTTTACATTATAGCTGTAAAGGTCATACAGCGTGAAGCCGTCGTGGCAGGTCAGGAAATTGACAGAGGCATTCAGCCCGCGGTGGATGGGATCGTACAGATCCGGTGAGCCGATGATCCTCTGCGCCGCGATCGCCGCGCAACCGGAATCCCCCTTTCAGAACCGGCGCATATCATCCCGATACCGTCCGTTCCATTCCGCCCAGCGCTTCCAGGATGGGAAGGAGCCTACCTGATACAGGCCGCCCGCATCCCAGGCCTCTGCGATCAGCTTTACATTTCCAAGGATGGAATCAAAAGCCAGGCTTCTCAAAAGCGGAGGCTGGTTCATCGGAGATCCGTCCTCATTTCTCCCCAGGATCGTCGCAAGGTCGAAGCGGAAGCCGTCCACCCGGTATTCGGTAGCCCAGTAACGCAGGCAGTCCAGGATCATCTGCTGGACCACAGGATGATTGCAGTTCAGGGTATTTCCGCAGCCGCTGAAATTATAATAATGGCCGTCCGGAGTCAGCAGGTAATATATATTGTTGTCAAAGCCCTTGAAGGAAAAACAGGGACCCATCTCATTTCCCTCGGCAGTGTGGTTGAACACCACGTCCAGGATGATCTCCATGCCGTTGTCGTGCAGGGCCTTGATCAAAAGCTTTAATTCCCTCCCCTCCTGATTGTCCTCGGAAAATGCGGCAAAGCTGGTATTCGGAGCAAAGAAGCAGACCGGATTGTACCCCCAGTAATCCAGAAGCTTCCTGTCATTTACAACACGGGCATCCCGCATCTCGTCAAATTCAAAGATGGGCATCAGCTCTACGGCATTGATGCCAAGCTCTTTCAGATACGGAATTTTTTCTCTCAATCCGCGGAATGTGCCGGGATGGGATACGCCGGAAGAGCGGTCGTTGGTAAAGCCTCTGACATGGGTCTCATAGATTACCAGGTCTTCCATGGGAATATTGGCATGATATGCGGTTCCCCAGTCAAAGTTACTTCGGACTACGCGGGCACGGTACCCCCGGTTGTAATTTTTGTTGTATCCCCAGTTGCTCTGGCCGGAAACGGCTTTTGCGTAAGGATCCAGAAGGATTCTCTTGGAATCAAAACGGAATCCCTGGCGCTCGTCAAAGGGGCCGTCCAGCCGGTAGGCATATTCCACATCCGTGATATCCAGATAAAATACGATCATGGAATAGACGCACCCGATCTTGTAATTTTCCGGAAATTTCAGCACGGCATAGGGTTCATCCTCCGACTTGTGGAACAGGAGCAGCTCACAGGAGGTTGCCCCGTGGGACTGGGTCGTAAAGCTGACCCCGCAGGGAATGAGGGTAGCGCCCATGGTGCCGAAAAATCCGGGACGGACTTCAAAGCCAGATATGATATCCAGCGGCTCCAGGGGCACATTGTGAATATGTGTCATTTCTGATGAGTTCATGATAACACTCCTTTCGTTTGTAAAAATATAGAAGGCTGTAAGCCCGGGGGTCTTATTTATGCTGATAGTAAAATACGGCGAGCTGCGTCCGGTCGCGGAGGTTCAGCTTATCCAGGATATCGCTGAGATAGTTCCGCACCGTCCCCTCACTGAGGAACAATTCCGCCGCGATCTCCTTGTTGCTCCTGCCGTCGGCGATGAGGGTGATGATCTCCAGTTCCCGGTCGCTGATCTGCGCGGCGGCATAATCAAAAGCTTCCGTCTTTCGGAACAGGCCGGGAAGTTTGGAAACTACTTCGCAGCCAAACACGGTCTGCCCCGATGCCACGGCCTTAAGGGCCGGTAGGAGATTGGTATAATCCTGTTTCAGCAAATATCCTCTGGCACCTGAGCGCAGTGCTTTTACAATGTATTCATCGTCCGAAAAGGTGGTAAGCAAAAGGATATTTGCGTCTGAAAATTCTTTCCGTATTTCCACGGTGGCCTGCAGGCCGTCCATCTGTTTCATCCGGATGTCCATCAGCAGGATATCCGGAAGGTGTTCCCGATACAGTCTCACCGCGTCCGTTCCGTCTGTACCTGTGGCTGCAACGGTGACCTCCCCGCTCGCTTCCAGGATCGTCTTGAGCGCACCGGACACCAGACAGTCATCATCTATGATTACCAGTTTCATTGGTTTTCCTCCTGAATCATGTAAGGAACTGTATGAAAATAACTTATGCATTTCCTGACCAATCTGCTTTCGCAGAAGGTTTGCCGTTCCCGCTTTTTCTTTTATGGGTTCCCTGACGGCTTCTTAGGGATCGTGATAAAAATCCGGAATCCGGTTTCTGCCGAAATCTGCAGGGTTCCGTCCAGGGAACGGACCCGGTCCTGGATATTGGTCAGCCCGATCCCGCTTCGGCCGGATTCCTTACTGCAATCCACGGGAACAGTCCCGGTTCCGTTATCCTCCACGCAGAGCTGATAGAGAGCGGGATGCTCCTGCATGGTGACGCAGACCTGGCTGGCATTGCTGTGCCGCATCACATTCGAAAGGGCTTCCTTGAGGATGCTGATCAGACAGTACTTGACTTCCCGGGGGACCTTACGTCCCATATCATACCGCAGCAGGACCGGACAGAAGGTGAAGCCGCCGGCCAGGCTTCGGACCGTCTCCTCCAGGTTTACGGATTCATCGTGCAGGTCATGTACACTGCTGCGGATGCTGTCCATGGCCGAATTCAGGGAAACATCCAGGTTGTCCAGTACCGGACAAAGCTCTGTCTGCCGGTTTACGGCCCTGGCCGCGCCCAGCAGCAGGATGGAACGGGAGAGGACGTGCCCTACGCTGTCATGGATCTCCCGGGCGATCCGGTTCCGCTCACGCAGGGTGGCGGTGCAGATCTCATAGTCCTGCTTTTCCAGAAGCGCTTTATTCTTTTCCGTCAGCAGAAGATGATTCTCCCGGCTGTCGTCCTGGCTCTGCCGGAACAACATATCCAGCCGCTGATACTGCCCGGTATGGCTCTGCAGAAGCGCGGCCAGCAAAAAACCGAAGATGCCCATCCACAGAGGAAGCATCAGGGAATCTACGGAATGGGTCATATGATACAGGAACAAAAGGCAGGTGCAGGACAGCATCAGCCACCTGCGTTCTGCCAGGAACAGGTAAAACAAAGCCGGAAAAAAACAGAAAAATGGCGGAAATAACAAGGAGGCAGACAGAAAACAGATTCCAAATCCCAGGTGGATCCGGGGAGATTCCAGAAAAAAACAGGCACAGCAAACAATCAGGGCGCATAAAAAAGCCAGCACGAACAATAAATCTGCGGGAAAGTAGAGCATGGAAGCCATACAGTATAAGAGTAATAAGCCGGTGTCTTGAAAATAATGCATAATGTTTCGCCTGTTCTAAAAAAATTCTGTTTTTATTATAATACGAAACAGCCGGTCAGGTAAAGAAAAATTTGAAGGAATTTTTCATACTGCTGCCGTTCCAATAGTTACAAATGTCATATACAAGTTGTGACAATGCACACTTTTCCCGGAAAAGGGGGGACGGTATAATGTCAGTATCAGAAAGGAATCCCGGAAGCTGTCCGGAGGATCGAAGGAGGAATTTGGATATGGTTGAGATAAAAAATCTGGTAAAGCGTTACGGAGACCTGGTGGCTCTGGACCACTTAAACCTGCAGGTACAGGAGGGAGAGATCTTCGGGCTTCTTGGGCCTAACGGCTCAGGCAAGACAACGGCGATCAGCTGCATGCTGGCGCTTTTGAAGTATGACCGGGGCAGTATCCGCATTTTCGGAGAGGAGATGACTCCGGAGAGCTATCATGTGAAAGAGCAGATCGGGATCGTGCTGCAGAACGTGGCGGTGTTCGATGAGCTGACGGTCTATGAAAATATCGATTATTTCTGCGGGCTCTATGTAAAGGAGAAGCAGCGCAGGAAAGAGCTGGTGGAAGAAGCCATTGCATTTGCAGGGCTGGAGGATTACCGGAAGGTGCGCCCCGGCAAATTGTCCGGAGGCCTTTTGCGGCGGCTGAACATTGCCTGCGGGATCGCCCATAAGCCCAGACTGATCATTATGGATGAGCCCACAGTGGCCGTGGATCCCCAGAGCAGGAACAAGATACTGGAAGGGATCCAGGAACTGAACCGGCAGGGCTCCACCATCATCTACACGTCCCACTACATGGAAGAGGTAGAGCAGATCTGTACCCGGGTGGCGATCCTGGATCACGGAAGAAGCATCGCGGTGGGGACCAGGGAAGAACTGAAAATGATGATCAAGACCGGGGAGACCGTGACCATCGAAGCCGTGGCCCTCGGGGAGGAACACCTTCAAGCCATCCGGGAGCTGCCCCATGTATTCGGCGTGGACTACGGGGAGCAGATCCTGACCGTGCGCTGCACCAAGGCAAAGCACAACCTGATCCGGATCCTCAATTACCTGCAGGAACAGGAAATTCTGTTCGGCAGGGTATTTTCCGAGCTCCCCACGCTCAATGACGTCTTCCTGGAGATCACAGGAAAGCAGCTTCGGGATTAAAAGGAGGGAATGGCATGCTGCACTTAATGAAGTATAATCTGATGGTGAAGATCAAATGTGTCAATGTCGTTTTCTGGCCCCTGGTCTTTCCGCTGATCCTGGGAACCCTGTTCTATTTTGCCTTCGGATCCATAGAGGAGGCGGATTTTGAGACCGTACAGACGATCGTGGTAAAGGAAGCGGACGCGGATCCGGTCTTTCTGGAGTTTTTAGAAACCATGGAAACGGATGAGAGCCATCTTGTGGAAGTCCGGGAAATGTCCGGGGAGGAAGCACGCCTGGCGCTGGAAGAGAAAAAAGCGTCGGGGATTTATTTTGTGGGAGAGACGCCTGCGCTTACGGTGGCCGGCAGCGGGATCTCGGAGAGCATCCTGGAATCCCTCCTGGAAAGCTATGAAAATGGAAAACAGACCCTTTTGCTGGCGGCTGAAAAGCACCCCGAAGGGATGCAGAAAGCCATAGAACAGATGGGAGCTTACGAGGAGCTGGTGGAGCAGGTCTCTCTGGGGGGCACAACGACCAACGGCAATGCCCAGTTCTTTTACGCGCTGATCGCGATGGCATGCCTGTACGGGGCATTTATCGGGATGGATGCGGCGTTTTCCATCCAGGCGAACCTGACGGCGCTGGCAGCCAGACGGTGCGTGACACCGACCCATAAGCTGAAACTGGTCCTGACGGAAATGCTGTCCTGCTTTCTGCTGCATTACCTGAATGTGCTGATATTGCTGGCATATCTCCGGTTTGTGCTCCGGCAGGAATTTTACGGACAGATGCCGCAGATGCTTTTGATCTCCCTGATCGGCAGTATGATGGGCGTGTCCATGGGCATTTTTATCGGAGGGATCGGAAAGATGAAGGAAGGGGTAAAGGTGGGGGTCCTGCTGGCGGTCTCCATGACCGGAAGCTTTCTGGCCGGTCTGATGAGCGCGGATATGAAGTACCTGGTGGAGAAGAATTTTCCAATCGTGAACAGGCTCAACCCGGCTGCGGTGATCACAGACGCATTTTACTGCATCAATGTATACGACGATCCGGTGCGGTTTAGCAGGAGTCTGGTCACCCTGGCCGTCATGTGTGTGATCCTGACGCTGGCGTCATTTTTACTGATCAGGAGGGAACGTTATGACAGTATATAAAGGATATATGAAGATCGTCAAAAGAAATCTGGGGCTGATCCTGATGTATGTTGTGATCTTTGCAGGGATCACCGTTTTGTTCCAGCAGTTTTCAAGCGCGGATCCGGCTGGCAGCTACCAGGCGGAAAGCGTGAGGATCGCTGTGGTCGATGAAGACAGGGGAAGCCTTGCGGAGGGACTGAAAACGTATCTGGGGCAGTTCCATGAGGTGACGGCGGCGGAGCATGACAAGGCCAGGCTGCAGGAGGATCTGTTTTACCGGAACGTGGAATACATCATTTGGATTCCGGAGGATTTTTTTGAAACCTGCATTGTGGAAGGGAAGGCGCTGACCGTCACCAAGGTTCCGGGATCCTATACGGCGTTTTATGTAGATCAGCAGATCAACAGCTTTCTCAATGATGCCAGGGCCTTCCATGCAGCCGGCTTTACCCGGGAAGAGACGGCAGAAGCGCTGGAAAAGCTGGAGCCTGCGCAGGTGGAGCTGCTGGATACGGGCAGGGCATCGGGGGAAATGTCAGCCTATGGATTTTACTTCCGGTATGTCCCCTACCTGTTCCTGTCCGTACTCTGCTATGTGATGGGCAACGTGATCTCCGCGTTCCGCAAAGGCGACCTGCCGAAGCGGATGCGGGCCTGCGCCGTATCCGGGCGGAGACAGAGTGTGGAAGGGCTTCTGGCCGCTGCCACACTGGGACTGTGCCTGTGGGCGCTGAGTATCGCAGGAGCATTTTTCTGGTACAGGGACAGCCTGACGGAGCGCGGCGGGGTGGTGTATTTCCTCTTAAATACACTGCTCATGATGCTGGTGGCCCTGACCATCTCCTATCTGGT
This sequence comes from uncultured Lachnospiraceae bacterium, assembly GCA_949893755.1. Taxonomy (GTDB): domain Bacteria; phylum Bacillota; class Clostridia; order Lachnospirales; family Lachnospiraceae; genus Schaedlerella. The sequence goes on from CATLCV010000173.1 coordinate 12,289, forward strand.
GGGGCTGTTCGTACATGGGAAAAATGCGGTCAATACGCTGAACGGCATCGTCAATGTCCTGTCCCTGGGACTGTGCTTCCTGTGCGGGGTATTTGTGCCGCTGGAGATCATGAGTAAACGTGTCAAGGCGGTATCACAGTTTCTGCCGGTGTACTGGTACGAGGTGGTGAATGACTATCTCGTGGAATTTGGAAATGTGACGGGAGAGGCGAAGCAGGCTGTGCTCCAGGGGCTGGGGATGCAGCTGATCTTCGTGGCGGCGCTGGTGTGCGTCACTCTGACGGTATCAAAATGGAAGAGAGTATGAAAAAGGGGCTGTCCGAAAGGGCGGCTCTTTTTGCTTCGCTGTGCGCAAGGATTTTCAGACGGGAATACTTTTTTTCTTGATTTTTATATGGATGTTTAGTAGAATGTATAACAGCAATGCAAGGAGGGATGGAAATGTCGGAGATGACAAGGGTTGCCCTGGATGCCATGGGCGGTGACAATGCACCCGGCGAGATGGTGAAGGGTG
>CATLCV010000174.1 GCA_949893755.1 uncultured Lachnospiraceae bacterium
GTCTCCCGGTAACGCCGTTCCACACTTCGGATCAGCCCCTCAAAGACCACGTCGTACACGCCTTCTCCCCGCTGTCCCTTATAATGGACTTTGACCGATTTCCCATTTGTTCCATAGACCAGAATATCATGGATCTTCTTCGGATATTCCTCGAAGGGCGTATCCAGATCAAATCCGTATTCCTCGCAGAGGGCCGTCAGAATCGCATTGGTAAAGCTGCCCTTATCCGAACAGGACTGCCATCCCAGCACAGCGATAGCGCCCTCGTTGATGCTCAGAGAAGGATCAGGGATCATCAGTTCCTCTGAAAATTCCATCTTATAGCCCAGCCCGAAGCAGGACGGGCACGCCCCGAAGGGATTGTTGAAGGAAAAGCTGCGGGGCTCGATTTCTTCAATGCTGATCCCGCAGTCCGGGCAGGAAAAGCTCTGGCTGAAATTCATAGGTTGTCCGCCGATCACATCCACGATCAGAAGCCCCTCCGCCAGGTTCAGCACGCTTTCAATGGAATCTGCCAGACGCTTTTCAATCCCCGGCTTCACGATCAGGCGGTCCACAATGATCTCAATATTATGCTTGATATTTTTATCCAGCGCGATCTCCTCGGACAATTCATACAGATTGCCGTCCACACGCACCCTGACATATCCGCTCCGCTTGGCCCGATCCAGCAGCTTGGCGTGCGTCCCCTTACGCCCCCGTACAACCGGGGCCAGAAGCTGGATTCTGGTGCCCTCCGGCATTGCCATGACCTGATCCGTCATCTCATCTACGGACTGCTTTTTGATCTCCTTTCCGCACTTCGGGCAGTGCGGAATCCCCACCCGTGCATAGAGCAGACGGAAATAATCGTAGATCTCCGTCACAGTCCCCACAGTAGAGCGGGGATTGTGGTTGGTGGACTTCTGGTCAATGGAGATCGCCGGGGACAGGCCCTCGATGCTCTCCACATCCGGCTTCTCCATCTGCCCCAGGAACTGGCGGGCATAGGAAGACAGAGACTCCATATATCTGCGCTGCCCTTCCGCGTAAATGGTATCAAAGGCAAGCGAGGATTTGCCCGAACCGCTCAGCCCGGTCAGGACTACCAGCTCGTTCCGTGGAATGTCCACATCAATATTTTTCAGATTGTTTTCATTTGCGCCGCGTATTTTGATATATTTTCTGGCGTCTATCTTCACTCCCATATTGTGTCTCCTGTCTTCATATCATTCAATGCCTTTTTCAGTTCGATCAACTGGTCACGCAGCTCGGCCGCCGCCTCGAAATTCAGTTCGGCCGCCGCTTTCTTCATCTGCTTCGTCACCTTTTCCACCGTCTTCTCCAGTTCTTCCCGGCTCATGGACTCCACATCCTTCTCCATCAGCATCTCCCCGGTATCCACCTTCTGGGAAATGCTGATCAGGTCGCGCACTGCTTTTTTGATGGTCTGAGGCGTGATGCCGTGCTCCTGATTATATGCCATCTGGATCTCCCGGCGGCGCATGGTCTCGTCAATGGCCATCTGCATGGAATCTGTCATCGTATCCGCATACATGATCACATGCCCTTCCGAATTGCGGGCCGCACGGCCGATGGTCTGGATCAGAGAGGTTCCGGAACGAAGGAAGCCTTCCTTGTCCGCATCCAGGATGACCACCAGTGTGATCTCCGGGATGTCCAGCCCTTCACGGAGCAGGTTGATCCCCACCAGCACGTCAAAGACATCCAGACGCATATCCCGGATGATCTCTGTCCGCTCCAGAGTATCCACATCGGAATGCAGATACTTGACCCGGATGCCCACCTCCCGCATATAATCCGTCAGGTCCTCGGCCATCCGCTTGGTCAGCGTGGTCACCAGTACTTTATTCTTCTTTGCCACTTCCTTGTTCACTTCGCTGATCAGGTCGTCAATCTGCCCCTCCACCGGACGTACCTCCACCTCCGGATCCAGAAGTCCGGTAGGCCGCAGGACCTGTTCAGCCCGGAGAAGCTCATGCTCTTCCTCATAGACTCCCGGAGTGGCCGAAACGAAGAGCATCTGGTTTATTTTACTTTCAAATTCCTCAAAGTTCAAGGGGCGGTTGTCCTTTGCCGAAGGCAGACGGAATCCGTAGTCCACCAGCGTGGTCTTCCTGGACTGATCCCCGTTGTACATCCCGCCGATCTGCGGCACGGTCTTGTGGGACTCGTCGATCATGATGATAAAATCATCCGGAAAATAATCGATCAGCGTGTAGGGTGCCTGTCCCGGAGCCAGCCCCGCCAGATGCCGGGAATAATTCTCGATTCCGGAGCAAAACCCGGTCTCCTTGAGCATCTCGATATCGAAGTTCGTGCGCTCCGCGATCCGCTGCGCCTCCAGCAACTTGTCCTGCCGCTTAAATTCCCTGACCCGCTCCTCCAGCTCCTTCTCGATATCCTGCACTGCGCGCTTAATGTTTTCCTGATCCACCACATAGTGGGACGCAGGAAAGATTGCGACATGCTTCAATTCGTCCCGAATCTCTCCGGTCAGGATGTCGATCTCCGTGATCCGATCGATCTCATCCCCGAAAAACTCCACCCGGATGGCCGTGTCCGACTCATAGGCCGGAATCACCTCCAGCACGTCCCCACGGACACGGAAGGTCCCCCGATGGAAATCCATGTCGTTGCGGTCATACTGGATCTCGATCAGCTTCGCCATCAGCTCGTCCCGCTCCTTCGTCATGCCGGGGCGCAGGGAGATCACCATGTTCTGATAGTCCACCGGGCTGCCCAGTCCATAGATGCAGGATACACTGGCAACAATGATCACGTCCCGCCGTTCGGCAAGCGCCATGGTGGCGGAGAGGCGGAGCTTGTCGATCTCGTCGTTGATGGCGGAATCCTTGGCGATGTAGGTGTCTGAGGAGGGGACGTAGGCTTCGGGCTGGTAGTAGTCGTAGTAGGACACAAAATACTCAACGGCATTATTCGGAAAATACTCTTTAAACTCTCCATAGAGCTGCGCGGCCAGCGTCTTATTGTGTGCTATAATCAGAGTTGGCTTGTTCAATTGCTCTATCACATTGGCCATCGTAAAAGTCTTCCCAGACCCCGTAACCCCTAGTAAAGTCTGGAATTGATTGCCTTCCTGAAAGCCCTTTACCAATGCTTCGATTGCCTGGGGCTGGTCTCCGGTAGGCTCGTATTCTGATACTAATTCAAATCTTTCCATAGTAAAACTCCTCCTTACTATGACTACTATCAACCCGCTGATTCGTGTAATTTTGAGCGATTTTTTCGCTCGTATGTTCGAAAATCATATACCAAAACAGCAATTACACGAATCAGGTCACCTGGGCCGTTTTTTTCCACAGGACAATACTGTAAAATACTTCGCGGATTTTACAGTATTCACTATCATAACTTTCTTCCGTTAGCCGGATCATATACTGTAAATTCTCAAGCAATATACTATCACATCCTTATCCATAAAGCAACAAGTTTTTGAACATATGTTCTTTTTATTTCTAATCACTTAATGCGTGATTTTTATTTCTAAATCATCTGCTAAAACAAGCAAACAAAAAACAGGATCTGCATACCTTATGTATACACATCCTGTCTTTCACTTCAAGTCTCCAATTCCAAATCAAATCCAAATATATTTTTTAACCTTCTTGCATCTTCATCGTCATATGGATGTACCTCATCAATAAATGACTGTATTTCTTCTGCACCATCCTCAATAATAACCTGCTTATCTGTATAAACATCCACTGTAATGATCGAACTGGAATGTCCCAGCGCTGATGCTACTGCTTTTTGATTCACATCATTCTTCATCAGCAATGTAGCATATGTTGAACGAAGATCATGAAACCGTATATGTGGCAGCCCTAAATCCTCTAATAATTTCTTATAATGTACAAAGTGATAATGCTTACTTCTCGGCCGTCCATAGCTGGAACAGCAGATGTAATCCAGATCCTGGAATACCCAGCGCCCGTTCTGCCGTCTGCTCCGGTTTTTCTCGTATTTAGACCGCTCTTCTAAGATTGCCTGATAAACATAATCAGGAATATCCAGTTCACGGCAGCTTGATTGTGTCTTGGGCGGAATTTCCTGCTTTGTCTTTGTATTCGGTGCGATGGAATCCGGATCTGCGTGTAAATCTTCTCCCAGCTGCCGATCGATTCTCAATTTATGTCGTTCAAAATCCACATCCGAATACTTAAGTCCATTAATCTCCCCCCGGCGCAGCCCCATAAGCAGGGCAAAAACAAGCTGCATATGTATCTTCGTATTTTTAGAAGCTTTGAGCAGCTGTTTCACTTGTTCTAAATTATATGTCCTGGTCTCATTCACCACGAGAACATGGTAATCATTTTTCTTTGTTCCCTTTGGTAAAGTAATCCCTTCACAAGGATTTTGCGTGACCAGATTTTTTGAAACAGCGAATTCGATTGCCGTATTCAATACAGGTTTTGCTACTTTCAGCATAGAAGGATACTTCTTTACCAGATGATTGAACATTTTCATAATATGGCCTTGATTTAATGCCTGCAGTTTCAATTTCCCAATGCTGGGATTTATATGCTTTTCTATACAATTTTTATATGTAGCATAGCTGTTTGCTGTAAATCCCTGTCTCGGCCTCATTTCATATTCCAGCCAATATTTTAACAGTTCTTCTACTTTTACATTCCTATGAGCCACATACCGCTTATCGTGTAATTGTGCTATCACACAATCCCTTGCCTTTTCCGCTTCAACTTTTTTCAAGAATCCCGAATGTTGGCATTCTCTTTTCGATAAATCTTCATAGATCAATGTAACACGAAAGCCAAATTTCCCCTTGATCGGCATAACTCCGCTCACTCCATAATCCACATATGGGCGAAGGTCTGCTTTTGTCAAATCCATGGTCTCACCTTCTTTTTTCATACTATATCTCAAATATTATTCATTCTGGCTCCGGTAAAAATTCCTTATTCATGAAATCCATTATTCTCGTATTTTCCTCCATAATGTCCACATAAAACTCAAACGTAGTATTTACAGAACTGTGCCCTAATAGAGCAGATATTTTTGCAAGAGATACGCCTTTTTCTAATAGAGCAGTTGCATACATATGTCTCAGCCCATGAACGGAAATACGCGGAATATCTAACATTTTGCATACCTTATTTAATTCGCTGTTTAGTGAAGAGCGTGAATGCGGCAATCCATTTTTTTGGCAGCTGATCAATCCTGAATCCTTATAGTTGCTCCCTTTCTTCTGTTTCCATATAACTACCTTTTCCTTTCTTTTTTCTAATTCTACCCATACGATCATTGGAACCTTTAATATCCGGTTGCTTTTTTCGCTTTTCGGTTCTCTCAGCACCAATTCATATTCCTGCACTGTCTTCCCTTCCTCATCCATATGCGCTTCAACTACCAGCTGTCTTTGTACAGTAACTGTTTGCCTCTGCAAATCAAAATCTTCAAACTTAAGACCTAAAATCTCGCCTTTTCTCAGGCCACAGTATAAGCCAAGAAGTATTTCCAAAAACCAGTTTCTTCTCTTTGCTTCTTTGAGTAAAAGGCAGATCTGATTTTTACTGAGAATCTTAATGTTACTTTTTTTCCTCGGATATCTCTTCGCCGCTTTTACAGGATTATTGCGGATTAATTGTTCCATTACAGCATCTTTCATGGCAATATACAGAACCTCTCTGCTCTTATTTGCAGCAGATTCGCAGTAACAAGAAGTCCTTTCTAAAAGACGGTTCACATAATCCGTGCTGACAAACTTTAACACAATATTCTCATCAACATTAGGCAAAATGAAATGATACAGAACATGTGATGTCAGAAGTCTGGTAGTCGATTTTATTCTTTCTGAAAATATACTCACATACCAAAAAATCATATAATTTTTGAATGTAATATCCTCTTCTCGATTAATAAACCGCATATTCATTCGTCGGTTAAATTCGTCAATATGCTGTTTATATGCTTCCTCTGCCGCAACATCACTGCTAAAACCGCCTGTCTTCCCATACTTTACACTGTAATCTTCCTGCAAAATTTTTGTCCGATGATACCACGAACCTCTTTCATAAAAAGCATGCGGACATTTCTTTGATTTTTTATCCATCTCTTTCTCCCTGACTATTCATCCCCGTCAATCCACCTGTCAAAAGAATCCTTCGGAACCCGATAGATGCGCCCGATTTTGATCACTCTGAATGGAGCCTGCTTTTTATTGACCTCATCTAAAAAATCATAGGTTTTACTCCTTCCAATTCCCAGTAATTGCTGAATTTCCTCAGCATTGTATACCTTTGACATCAAATTCTCTTTCTCCATATGTTCTCCTTTCCTGGTTTCAGGCTGACACATCCTTTTGGAACTGTCAGGAAACAGCATTCCACAATATCCTGCCGCAAGAGCCGCTAAATCAAATATATATTGCAGAAATACCGCTATTTCCCGACATTTCCTTTCCGGATGCAGTTTTCAATATACAGCCTGTCTGATTATGACGTTTCCTATATGAAAAGAAGTCTGCAGAACCTTATTTCCTGTAAAATATTATTTTATTTTTCCTGATTATTTGGAATCTCTGCTCCTTACATTCTCGCCTCTCCATTCCATCCATCAACAGGGCCCGCCTTCCGCGCCGTGGAATGCGCCTGCCGGATACTTCCATTCTCCCTGCACATAGACAGAATCCGCAGAAAATTCACCCGTAACCAGGCTGTGGATGGCCTCTTTATCGCCATGATAGACGCAGGATCCTGCATTCCCGATAAATGTGTCCAGGTCGCAATCATTATCCAATGTAAATCCCAGCACCTTCTCGTCCTGCCGGAGCATCCTGTAATCTTCCGGATACAGTTCCCGAATGCCTGCAAACAGCGTCGGCGTTGAGAAGATGCACATCGCACAGCTACAGCGGTTCCACCCTGCACGGTAGCAGGGATGGGGGTTGACCTTGTGCCGTTTTAAGACCTCCCACACATCCTTTTCCGAATAATCGATGACCGGGCGCCACTGGTGGACAATGCGGCGTGATTTTGCCGCCGCATTCGTCCTGTGGACCTCCATCTCATTGTATTTACTGCGCCCTGCCGATTCCCCTCTGCGTTCCCCGGAGACGACCAGCAGGCGGATATCTTTTCCTGATTTTCCGTCTGGCTTTCCTAATTGTTCCAGGTTGTGCAGATTCCGCAGCACCGTGTCCGCCACCATGATCTTTAAGTAGGCAGAACACCACCGTCTGCTGAGATCTCCGGTTTTCATCGGAAATTTCATGCGATAGCCAAACTGCTCTAACTGCTTTTCTATATCTGCCGGAGATTTTTCTTTTAATTTCTGGCATTCTATGTATTTCTTTGACAGAGCGCACTGGATGATCTCGCACGTCTCCGGTTCCTGCCACTCGATCGGCTCGGATGCCCCGATTCGGTATAGCTCCCCAAAGAAGCCGTTCTTTCTCCAGGACACCCGGAGCGGGATATGCTCTGCTTCGGAAAACGCATGGATATAATGGGATGTACAGCGCCAGTCCATCCGTCTGGTGGGATTCCCGCCGTCTATATCATGGTGCCAGAATTCGATCTTCTGCTTCGGGACGCCCAGCTCTAACAGCTTATAATAACTGGCGATACTGTCCTTCCCGCCGGAAATCAGCAGGATGACCCGGTCATACTCTTCTAATGGAAGAAGCTCCTCCAGCAGGATCTTTTTCATATATTCCGAATCCCTGCGCCCCGGCACTCTGGGGCGGATCCTTTTCCCAGTCCCATAGATGGGGGAATCCGGCCGGCCATGGATGACCGGCGTATCCTTCGTACAGTCAGCGTCCCGCATAAATTCCGGCTGGAACAGGGCAAGCTGGCCGTCATGCTGCTGGAAATAAGGATCCGCTTCCCAGGGTATCTCCTCTTTCCTAAACGTTTGGGAGCTCATCCTGCCCATCCTCTTCCGCCGGTCCGTTCCCCGCTTCTAAAGAAGGGAGCCTGCATTCCCTGTCCAGCGCATTTTCCAATACTCCTGTCTCACGGTCATAATACTGCACCTTGTCCGACAATTGCTCGCAGGCTTCCACCTTACCTTCATTGATCTCCTTTACCATCAGACAAAGCCCCTGCGCATCACAGCCGTCGATGTCCGGGACACGGATTGTCTCATGGATGGAGGACGGAAGCACAAAATAATTGGAGCCAAATACCTCACCCGCACGTCTCAGGATATCGTTGTGCAGGATCAGGGATGCCCCGAATTGCTTCCGCCTGTTTGTCAGGCACAGCATGGGAATCCCCATCGAATGATATACCGTTCCTTCTGCCAGCAGATTTTCCGCTTTTCCTATGCCAAGCAGCATCTCGGAACAAAGGGCATTTAAGTCCGTTAAAACAGGCTGCCTTGATCGTTCCGCAAGGATGGTATCCTTGTGGAACTGCTCCATGGAGATTCCCCATGTTCTTATCAGCACGTCTGTTACCGGCACTTTGAGTATCTTTTCCCTGTCCTCATATATGGCGATATAGTAAGCTGCCGCAAAATCCCCGTGCACGGTATAAACCTTGTCTTTCAGATAGTCCTGGTTCCACTGCAGGTCGCAAAGCCTGATGAACAGGCGCTCCTTTACTTTTTCATAATCCCATATGATTCCCGGCTCTTTTGCGTCTTCCATACCGCCATACGCAATATACACATCCGCGACGTCCCCTACACAGGCGTCCAATTCTTTCCCATCCTGATAGCACTGGTAAAAACCGTCCAGGCAGATATTAGGAAACGTATCCTTTTCTGAGAGACGGATTGCAAGGACATGCATCTTCCGGTCATTCTCCCTTACCCACTCATAAATGGATAACTGCGCATTTTCCAAATGCGGCGGCAGGTAATCCCTGATATTTTCTTTTACGTACTCAAAAAATTCATTCCTGTTCTTCATAGATCATTTCCTCCGATTTTTATTCCATGCAGTTTTTCTTGATCAGCAATGCCTTCCTTCTCTTCCCGGAAAAGCGGGATTCCCCGTTGCAGATCCAGATGCTTCCGCACGGGGCAGTCAGTGCGCCGGCGATCCTTTTCCATCCGGAAGGCATGTCTGTATACAGTTCCACGTCCTTTTTCACGGCAAATGCCACAATCCTGTTGATCTCATCCATACTTGTCTTCCTCCTGCCATGAACCTGTATCCTAAAGCCTTTTCGCATAAGCCCGCAGATACAGGTTATAATCGCCCCTTCTTGTGATGAAGCAGATCCAATAGTCTGCCGCATGTCCATTCATAAAGAAGCTGTATTCATGTTCCCCCACCTTTGCCGATGGGTACTTCCCGCAAAATACCCTGAGCGCCTCCATGGTATCCAGCTGCGTCACCAGGCAGCGGTAGATATCCTGGGACTCCCTGTCAAAAGCCTTTGTCCGCAGGCCATTCCTGCATGGAAAATACTGGCCCTGCCACTGATATCCATCATGGTACGCGCGGAAATGCCCGATCTGGGCATCCGGCATTTCTGACGGGCTCAGGGAATCCGGGGCTATGGAGCAATGCCGGAATACTTCTGGGAAATTACAAGTCTCCTGGAGTTCAAACGTCCTGTTTTCTTTCCTGTTTTTCACTTTGTCCTCCTTCGCGTCATTTTCGATTACACAACATCCTTATCCTTACGCCGCATCCTTACCGACATCGGGAATCTCCATCAAATCCGCTTCCAGCACATCCGCCAGGTACTGCCCGGCAAAGAGGCCGCCATTTATCCTGACCTTTTTCTTCCGCATGCTGGTATAGGACTCGATCCGTGTTTCACGGCTCTTTTTTGCCAGATCCAGGTCACCTTTTGTCAGTCTCTCTTGGACAACGGCCTGCCACTTCCGCAAAAATGCCGAAGCCTCGCCAATGTCCTTTTTCTGCCGGTCATACTCGGTGCGTTTCTGTCGGATCACACCCCCGGGCTCTACTTCCAGCGTATAATAGGGCTGGTCCGGCTGCTCTGCCTTTCGCAGAAACAGGATATAGCTCTCCTGGTTATTGATACGCTCAAAATATTCCTTCTTCTTATCAATGCAATGGTGCAGCGCCTGCCCCTCCTCTAAAATATCCTCGATCTTTTCCGGCGCCAGAATCGTATAGGTCTCATCACTGAACTCATATTTCTCCGGCAGCCTGGGGAGGATATCAGTGATATAGGGATAGGCTTCCACCAATTCCATGGCTGTTACGGACAGACGGTTTTGCGCAATGTATTCCACCAGCTCCTGATGCCGTTGGAAGAGCCTGGATGCCCGGTACACGATCTCGTCATGGACATTCATCTTCACGCGTCTTGCCATGGAAAGGTAATCCTTCCAGGTGGTAAGCACCTGGCGGATGCTGTCATTGTGCCCTTCCTGCTGACGGGTCAGGTAATTCCGGATCTGCACATAGCTCATCCGGTCTTTCACGAACTCCAGATCTTTCGGCAGGATATCATTCTGGATAAACCAGCAGATCAGTTCGTCCGACAAGCAGAGCTTCCGTTTCTTTTCCTCCTGCAGCCAACACAGGAAATGGATGCCTCCATCCAGTTCCCTGAGCCTCTTCAATTTTGCATTGTCAATCCCCAGCTTTTTCGCAAGCCCTCCTGAAGATTCCCGCCACAATAGCTTTTCCGGATATTCCACCAACTCTTCTGTCAGCCTTGGCAGGCCTGCCTTTAAGATCTGTTCCAATACAGGGGTCTGTCTCCACGCATGAAGGTATTTCCTTGGATTTAACACAGGATTCTTTCTGATCCACTGAACCAGCCCGGTCTCCCTTAATTCCCTGCGCTCCAGGTCAGGGAGCGTCCTTGGATACACGCTTCCTTCCTTTGGTGCTGGATAATAATTGTAATAGTAATAGAAGCTGTTCCTCCTGTAGTCACTGTCGCCACCGATCCAACGCAGGCCCCTTCTTTTAAAATCCCCGAAGTGGTACACCGCCTCCTGGAATTTTTCGTCATACAGGCAGCGCTTGATCTCATCGTAATGGATCTGTGGATTCTGGAAATCTCCCTTTCCTATGGTCATCCATACCTCAAACCGCCTCAGAGCCACAATCCCGGGCCTGCAGCGCTGGAACAGGTATGCCGTCTCTTTTGGGGTCCAGATATAGCCTGATTTGTCTACCGACTTAAACCGGATCTTCTGCCCGCATCTGCTGCAGACACTCTGCTGATTGTATCTCGGGTTCCTGATCCTGACCATGTGGCCGCAGTGCGTGCAGTATCCTTCTGTCGCACCGCCTCTCTGGTATTGATAGAAAATATAATGCTCCCTGACAGCTTTCTTTAAAATCCAGGTTTTCCAGTCTTTCGGGAGGGCCGGCACCAACCTCATGGCTTCATCCCATGCATCGGTCTTCTTTTTGTCACGGACAAGCAGACTCCGCATCCTTACGTCCCGTTGGAACTGGAGCAGCGCCTTATAGGTTCCGCTCTGTACGCCCAGATATCCCTGGATCAGTTCCGCGTCCTCACGGCTCACATAATTACCGGAATCATACATATATTCCGGCCAGTCAAGATGATCCAGCATGGAATTTCTCCACTTTCCCGTGTCTGTCTCCCAGGTGATGAACTCATCCGCCTTCCTGTCAAAATACACCACGTATGCCGGGTATCTTGCCTCTGCCCGGACATGTTCCGCCAAGAATACGGAAACGATCAGGTATCCGTTCTCCTCCTTTGCCAGCAGATAACGCCCATATTGGTATTTTTTGGTGGAAACCCATTGACTCACTCTCTGGGGTTCATCCTTTCTTGCAATCTCCCGCAAATACGTCCCCATTTCCGGCGGCGTAAGCGCCAGTAATTCCTTTTTCTTCATCTTTGCCTCCCTTCTAAACACGTTCCGCAGACTCCATAATATCTATCTGGCTGATAAGTTTTCCGGTCAATCCGAAACAGCGCGACCTCCTCGATCTCCAGGCTTTCCGCCTCTTCTTTCAGGAGCACGAGGATATCTCCCACCTTTCCGGAAGCCTTTGGATCTTTTCCTCGTACCACCGCAAAACCGTCATAAGCCAGGCCGGTCTCCTTGTGTACCCTGCCGTTCCATCTGCGTGTGGGATGGGCGACCATATAGGCGGCCCCTTCTAAGAGCAGCTGTTCCAAAGTGAGACGTCGGACCAGGCGTAGCTCCGTGCAGGAAATCTTGCTGTCACGGCCGTCCTCGTCCAGGTCTCCGGCCGCATCCACCTCATAATACACAGAGTTTTTCCAGTCCCAGTAGTAGGAAAGGCAGTCCAGTGGGTTTTCTGCACAATGGAATCCATTCTGGCAGCAATTTGCTTCCGATGTCCGGTTCACCCTGTCTTCCCGAAACCGGTATCCCAGGCAGGTCAGGTCACGCCGGAATCCTTTAAATGCCCTCATTCTTTGCCTCCTTTTGAATCCGCATCCGATCCGGCCAGGAGATCAAATACCGTAATCTGCCTGCCTTCCAGGTCGGTCTCCAGCTCTCCCGCATGTTCCTCTTCCTTTGCCAGCGTATCCGGTATTTCTTTCTGCTCAGCCGTTTGTTTTTGCTCTGCTGCCTGATTTTTCCCGGTCATTTGTTTCTGCTTCTGTTTTCTTTTTCCAGTCACTTCTGCCATAGCTTCTCCCTTTCCCTGCTTCTTCCTTAGCTCTCTTGTTTTCCATGCTACCTATTTCAACAGATTTCCGCCTTTTTTCTACGCCTATCGCTTTGCTACTCCCTGACAATCAAACGCCGGAATAAAACTCTCCTCTGCCGTGTCTCCCTCCTGGTAAAACC
>CATLCV010000175.1 GCA_949893755.1 uncultured Lachnospiraceae bacterium
AAGAGACGACGCGGTGGGAATGCAGTACCTGATCCCGGGCTGGAAATTTAATCCGAAGAAGCCCTGCCTCGTGAGATAAGAGGACTGGAAGATCACATATCACGCCTCAGCCCACCGATGCGCGGACTGGCCGGGGGATGTACATAGAAGAAATGTGGCGGAGGTGTATGATATCACCGCCACATTTACAAGAAAGGAAAACATGAGTTATAAAGTATTGATCCCCTCGGATATTACATCCGCGGGAAAAGAGTATTTAAAAGAGCATGACTGTGAGATCACGGTTCTGGATGACAGCTCCGTGGAAAATATCTGCAGAAACGTAGCTGATGCGGATGCCATCCTGGCACGGACGGAGGATTACCCTGCGGAAGTGTTTGAAGCGGCAAAAAAGCTGAAGGTGATCGGACGTTACGGCTCCGGAGTGGACAATATTGACCTGGAGGCCGCACGCAGGCATGGTGTGCAGATATGTTATACGCCATTTGCCAACGCGAATTCGGTGGCCGAGCATACCATGATGCTGATCCTGGCATGCGCGAAAAACGCGGTTCTCCAGGACAAGGCATGCAGGGCCGGGGATTTTGCCAGCAGAAACAGGAACCGGGGGTTTGAGCTGGAAGGCAAGACGCTGGGACTGATCGGCTGCGGGAACATCGGGCGGCTGGTGGCGAAAAAAGCGGCATACGGATTTGATATGAAGGTCATCGGGTACGATGCATACGTGGATCCGGCAAAGATTCCGGACTATATCCAGCTGAAGGACTGTGAGGACGACATTTACCGGGAGGCGGATTTCATCAGCCTGCATGTCCCGCTTGTGAAGGATACAAGAAGGATGATCGGAAAAGCGGCACTGGACAAGATGAAAACGACAGCATATGTGATTAACTGCGCCCGGGGAGGCGTGATCGATGAAGAGGCGCTTTATGATGCCGTAAGCTCGGGCAGGATCGCCGGGGCCGGCCTGGATGTATTCGAATCCGAAATTCTGGATATGGGAAAGCCACTGGATTCAGAAAGCCCACTGTTCACACTGGAACAGATCGTGGTATCCCCGCATAATGCGGCCCTGACCATAGAAGCCTGTGACCGGATGGGGATCCACGCGGCACAGGGAATCGTGGAGGTTCTGACAGGAAGGAAGCCCACATGGCCGGTGAACTACTAAAAATTTGGGAAAAAAGATTAAGGTTGTCCATTGGAAAAATGAACGGTTTCATGTATAGTAATACTAAGCGTAAGAGAAATCGGACGTGAGTATAGATCAAAATATCAGACAGGAGATCAGACCATGACCAAAATTGCGTTACTGCTGCCCTACGAGGACATGGCGGAGACGGCGCGGAAGGTGATCCATGAAAATCATTATGAAATCGACTACGTAAAGGTCATTGAAAGTGAAAATGCCGTAAACGAAGCCCGGATTGCCGCGGAGCAGGGGGCGGATATCATCATTGCCCGGGGCTATCAGGCGCAGCTCATCAAGGAATACACTAATATCCCGGTGGTGGAAATGCGTTTCCACGCCCAGGAGATCGGCCTGCTTTTGCAGCGCGCAAAAAGGCTCTCCCACAAGGAGCGCCCGGTCATCGGTCTGATCGCATTTGAAAATATGCTCTGCGATCTGTCCCACATGGAGGAATTGTTCGACGTCCGGCTGCGGATCGCCTATGTGGAACGGATCGAGGAGGTGCCGGATCTCCTTCACGGCATGAAGAAGGAAGGCGTGGACTGCGTGATCGGCGGAGACACGGTGAACCGGGAGGCGGAAAAGATCGGCTGCCTGTCCATCAAGTTCAAGGCCACCGGGGAATCCATCGGAGACGCCATGGAACGGGCGAAAAATATGGCCTACGCGGTGGAGAACGAAAAACGGAACGCGGCCCAGTTTGAGACGGTGCTGGACACCTCCTTTAACGGCATCATCAAGATCAATTCCGCAGGCAGGATCATCGCCATCAACCGGCTGATCGAAAACCTGCTCGGAAAAAATATGGAAGACGTAAAAGGAGAGCTGCTCTACGACATGTTTCCGCAGATCGACAAGTGGATCGTGGACGACATCCTCACCGGAGCCAGGGAAAACTGCTCATCCTCCATTGAGGTGAGGGGCCGGAACTGGATGTTTCTGGCGGCGCCGATCCAGTTTGACAGCCAGATCACAGGGGCCATATTGTCCCTCCATGCCATCACCGAGATCGTGCGAAAGGACCGGAAGCAGGCCAATGACATGCTGCTCCACGGATTCACGGCGGAGACCCGTTTTTCCAATATCCATACAGAAAATGAAACCATGCGGAGGGTGCTGGAGACGGCCAGGGAATATTCGCTGTCGGACAGTCCGGTGCTGATCTACGGGGAGACGGGGACGGAGTACTACCAGATCTCCGAGGCGATCCATAACAACAGCATCCGCAAGGGAGGCCCCTTCGTGAGCGTGAACATCAGCGGCCTGGAGGAGGACAAGCAGATGGAGCTCCTGTTCGGCAGCAGGAACGGCACATTGGGATCCCATCCCCGGGAAAAGGGGGCGGTGATCCGGGCCAACCACGGCACGCTTCTGATCAAGGATATCGAGAAGCTGACGGTCCAGGCCCAATACCAATTGCTCCGGGTCATTCTGGACGGGGCAGTGAACCGCACCGACGCGCTTCCTATGGACAATATTGATGTGCGGATCATTGCGGCGGCCCAGAAAAACCTGCGGTACGGCGTGAATAAGGGGCAGTTCCAGGAAAGCCTGTATTATGTGCTCCACGGGCTGACTCTGGAGATCCCGCCGCTGAACAGACGGAGCGAGGATCTGCGGTACTACATCGACAGATATTTCAAAGAATTTTGCAGGAAATACAACAAGTACCTGGTCATCACCGAGGGCGGGTACGCGCAGCTTGCACAGTTCTCCTGGCAGGGAAACAAGCTGCAGCTCAAAGCATTTCTGGAACGGCTGGTGCTGACGGCGAAAAAGCGGAGTATCGCCGAGGGCACGATCCGAACGCTGTTCGGAGAGTTGTACCCCTATGTGGGGGAAGTGGGCGGAGAGGAAAAACTGGTAGTGTACAAGACGGAAGAGGCGGTGAAGATCAGCGAGCTTTTGAAAAAGCACCGGGGGAACCGGAAGCTGGCGGCGGAGGAGCTTGGGATCAGCACAACCACACTGTGGAGGAAAATGAATAAGTATGGGATCGAGTCCAAATTTGGAATGGATTAAGAAGGAACTGGCGAAAAAGAGGAAAATGCTGCTCCTGGCAGTCAAGATCGCGGTGGGAAGCAGCGCGGCGATCTATATTGCCCAGCTGCTTGGGCTGGAGTACGCCATTTCCGCGGGAACCATCACGCTGCTGACGCTTCTGACCACCAAGTGGGAGACCGTCAGGCTGTCGGCGTTCCGCCTGGTCACCTTTGCCGTGACGATCCTGCTGGCCTGGGCTGCCTTTACCCATATCAGGAGCATGTGGGTCGGATACGGGGTCTTTATTTTCTGTGTCGTCCTGTTTGCGGAGGTCATGGGCTGGCGGGCAACGATATCCGTTAATTCCGTGATCGGCGCCCATCTGCTGACCGGACATGTTTTCAGCATAGAGGTTATCAAAAATGAATTCCTGCTGGTGCTGATCGGAGTGGTGATCGCGTTTCTCCTGAACCTGTTCCAGAATAACGGCAGAAATGAGCAGGATATCATAAAAATATGCGCTATACGGAGGAGCGGCTGCAGCAGATCCTTCGCCGGTTCGCGGGGTATTTATCCCAGGAGGAGGTTTTGGGCAGTCCGGCTCCCTCCGGCAATCTGTGGGACGATATCATCCGGCTGGAAAAGGAACTGCAGGATTTTATCCTGGAAGCATACGAATATCAGGAAAATACATTTCACTCCCATCCGGTTTATTACATCGATTACTTTGAAATGCGCTCCGACCAGTGCCATGTGCTCCACAACCTCCACTATGAGGTGAAAAAGATCCGTTACATACCGAAGCAGGCCAGGGTGGTGGCAGAATATATGCTGTACCTGGCGGACTACGTGGTGGAGCGCAATGTCCCGTCCGCGCAGATGGAAAAGCTGGAAGGCATTTTCCGGGATATGAAAAAGGAAGAACTGCCCAAGTCCAGGGAGGAATTTGAAAACAGGGCTATCCTCTATCACATTTTGATGGATATGGAGGAATTTTTGGTCTATAAACAGCGGTTCGTGAGATCATTGGACGAACGGCAGAAGAAATTGTATTGGAAAGAAATGGATTAGGAATGGAGACAGATCATGAAATCAAAAGATATCATAAAGATCAAGGACATAGATAATGTGGCGGTTGCGGTCCATGACATGAGCGCGGGCACAGAGGTGCTTCCGGGCCTGGTGCTGCTGGACGACATCCCCCAGGCGCATAAGATCGCCCTTACGGACATTCCGGCAGGCAGAGAGATCATCCGGTACGGGGTTGTGCTGGGCTATGCGAAGGCGGATATCCGCACCGGACAGTGGATCAACGAGCATATGCTGGACCTTCCGGAGAGCCCCTCCGTAGAAAATCTGGAATACGGGACCAACCTGGTGCCCATGGAAGAGCTGCCGGTTCCGGTCCGCACCACATGGATGGGATACCGGAACAAGACCGGCCCGGCAGGCACCAGAAACCTGCTGGGGATCGTCACCACCGTGCAGTGCGCCGCGGGGGTATTGAAGGTGGCGGTGGAGCGGATCAAAAAGGAGCTGCTGCCCAAATATCCGAATGTGGACGGTGTGGTTGCGGTGACCCATCCTTACGGCTGCGGCGTGGCGATCAATGCGCCCATGGCTGAAATCCCGATCCGTGCTGTCACCAATGTGATCCGCCATCCCAATTTCGGCGGCGAGATCATGGTGGTCGGCCTGGGCTGTGAAAAGCTGACCTATGACAGAGTGCTTCCTGCGGAGGATATTACGCCGGAAAATGTGCTGACCCTGCAGGACTATGCGGGACACGATGCCATGATGAACGCGATTCTGGAGATGGCGGAGAAGAAGCTGCAGAGGCTGGATCAGAGGCGGCGGGAGGAACTGCCCTTAAGCGACCTTCTGATCGGCATGCAGTGCGGCGGAAGCGACGCGTTCAGCGGGATCACCGCGAACCCCAGCGCAGGCTATGCGGCCGACATGCTGGTAAGGGGCGGCGGCACCGTGATGTTCAGCGAGGTGACAGAGGTTCGGGACGGGGTTCCCATGCTGGCGGCAAGGTGTGTAAATGCGCAGGTGCGGGACCGTCTGGCGGCAGAGATGAAATGGTATGATGAGTATCTGGAAGCCGGCGGCGTAGACCGGGATGCCAATCCTACGCCGGGCAACAAAAAAGGCGGCCTGGCAAATATCGTGGAAAAGGCCATGGGCTCCATCGCGAAATCCGGCACAAGCCCCATCGTGGAGGTCTTGAGTCCGGCGCAAAAGCCTGCAAAGCACGGTCTCATCTATGCGGCGACCCCGGCAAGTGATATTGTGTGCGGCCCCAGCCAGGTTGCCAGCGGGATCGGCCTGCAGGTCTTTATGACCGGACGGGGAACTCCCTACGGGCTGGAGATCAGCCCGGTCATCAAGGTGTGCAGCCGCAATGAGATGAAGGAACACTGGTTTGATATGATCGACATTTCCGCAGGGGATGTGGCAGAGGGAAAAGCGACCATCGCGGATGTGGGGACAGAGATCTTCCACATGATCCTGGATGTGGCAAGCGGGATCCGGGAACCCTACAGCGACCAGCACGGATTCCACAATGACATGTGTATCTTCAATCCGGCGCCGATCACCTGATCTGGGCGGATTGATGATGCCGGGCGCCGGATCAATCTGCCGCACAGTATCATATGATGCGCACAGCCGCATAAGGAAGAATGCCGCTTTGTGGCTGCGGCTGGCGCAATACTCACAGCAGATTTTATCGGCCGTGAATATATAAAATTTTGGAGGAAACGATATGAAGGTCGTAATCGCAATAGATTCATTTAAAGGAAGCATGAGCTCCATGGAAGCGGGCCGCGCGGCGAAGGCCGGGATTGAAAGGGCACGCGGCATAGACAGAACTGAAAGGACCTGCGGTGCGGGCAAAATGGAAAGTACATGCGGCGCAGATGGAATTGAGAGAGCCTGCGGTGCGGGCAAAATGGAAGGATCCTGCGGCGCAGACAGAACTGAGAGGGCCCACGGCGCGGACAGGATCGTTGTAAAACCCCTGGCCGACGGCGGGGAAGGAACCACCGAGGCGCTGGTGGAGGGCCTGGGCGGGGAATATGTGACCGTCCGGGTGACCGGCCCTCTGGGAGAGCAAACGGAAGCAAGATACGGTATCCTGGGAGACAAAAGAACCGCCGTACTGGAGATGGCGGAGGCTTCCGGAATCATTTTAATAAAAAGAGAAGAGCTGGACCCATCCAGAGCCACCACATACGGCGTGGGCGAAATGATATTGGATGCGGCAGGCCGGGGATGCCGGGAATTTATCATCGGGATCGGCGGAAGCGCCACAAGCGATGGCGGCGCAGGGATGCTCCAGGCGCTGGGCTATGAGATCGCGGACGGAGACGGCAATCCCATCCGGCCGGGAATCCGGGACTTGGACAGGATCGCGTCGATCACCGCAAAGCATGTGCCGGACGCATTGAAGGCATGCCATTTCCGTATTGCATGCGATGTAAAAAATCCGCTCTGCGGTGAGAACGGCGCGGTGTACGTGTTCGGACCGCAGAAGGGGGTCAAGGAAGAGGAAAAGCAGCTTTTTGATGAGAAGATGAAGCATTTTGCAGACAAGACACAGGAATTTACCGGTGAGGATCACAGGATGGCGGAAGGAGCAGGCGCCGCGGGCGGACTTGGTTTTGCGTTCTTAAGCTATCTTCCCAATGCGGAATTACAGTCCGGGATCGATATTGTGCTGGACGCGATCCAATTGGAGCAGGAAGTGAAGGATGCGGATATCGTGATCACAGGGGAAGGCAGGCTGGATTTTCAGACCGCCATGGGAAAGGTGCCGGTAGGCGTGGCACGGATGGCGAAAAAATACAATGCAAAGGTGCTGGCATTTGCCGGAGGTGTCACGAAGGACGCTGGAGAGTGCAACGCCGCGGGGATCGACGCATTTTTCCCAATCGTCCGTGGGGTCACGACACTGGACGAGGCCATGGTTCCGGAGAATGCAAGGGAGAATATGACGCTGTCCGTGGAGCAGGTGTTCCGGGCGTTGTCTGTGTGAATATAGAATTCCCCAACCAACTTAGGAGCTGTCTCAAAATTGATTCGACAGGCCATTTGCATTATATGATACTGCGCGCCAGATCAATCTGCCGCACAGCTGGAAAACAATTGCAGACGAGGAGATGAAGTACATGGAATATATCACATTAAAAAATGGAGCTTTGGTTCCGAAGCTGGGTCTGGGGACCTGGTATCTGGGGGAAAAGCTATCGGTCCGTGAGGAAGAGATCCGCGCCCTGCAGACCGGGATCGAGCATGGAATGACACTGATCGATACCGCGGAAATGTATGGAAACGGCTTGTCCGAACAGCTGGTAGGGCAGGCCATCCGCGGCCTGGACCGGGAGAAGCTCTTCCTGGTATCCAAGGTACTGCCCCAGAACGCCGGAGAAAAACGGATCCGCAGAAGCATCAACCACAGCCTGCGCCTGCTGCGCACGGATTATCTGGATCTGTATCTGCTCCATTGGCGGGGGAATATCCCGCTGCAGGAAACGGTAGAATGCATGGAGGAGCTGGTCAGGGAAGGAAAGATCCGGGCCTGGGGCGTGTCCAATTTTGATACCGACGACATGGAAGAATTGTTCTCCCTGCCGGACGGGAACCACTGTCTGGTGAATCAGGTGCTGTACCATCTTGGTTCCCGGGGAATCGAGTATTCTCTGAAGCCCTGGATGGATGCCCACGATGTGGCCCTGATGGCATACTGCCCGCTGGCCCAGGCCGGGGAACTGCAGAGAGGGCTTGTGGAGCATCCGGTTCTGAACCGGATGGCCGCAGAGCATCAGGCGACGGTGCTCCAGCTTCTGCTGGCATTCGTCCTGAAGCAGGAACATACGATCGCGATCCCAAGGAGCGGGAAGAGCGCGCATGTGGAGGCAAATGCCGGGGCATCGGATATCCGGCTTTCGGAGCAGGAACTGGCGGAAATAGATCAGGCATTTCCCGCGCCGGATCATAAGACGTATCTGGATATCGTGTGATGGAAAAATTGTATATAGGTTAGGAACTGGATGGAAATAACTTATGCATTTTAACTTGGAGAGCATGGCATTCGTCATGCTCTTTTCCTTTCTAGGGGATGGATTTTATGACGTGAACTGATCGGATACCGCGCGCTGGAGTTGGAATGTAGCGGTTTTGGCGACAACGGCGAATTTAAGCTGGAGCATAAGCTGGGGGAGCTGATCCGGGCAGCGGAGAGCTATGCAAGGCGTATGGGATATCTGGATGTCCCGCAGGAGAATATTTATGATCGCGGGAGAGGATTTTTCGAAGTGAGACGGTCATATTGGAGAACAGTCCTGCCGGTCATCAGGTTGTATTTTTCCTTTCTCAGCAGTGTATAGCGGGGCTGGCCCTGTGCATAGTCTTTTCCTGCTTTAGGGAAAAAGGTACGGCAGACCTGTGTGTTCTCATTGGATCGCTGTGCTAAAAATAAGTAAACCGGAGTACCATGATAATCATTCTGCAAAAGATAGTCCGCTTGAATAGCAGAAAAAACATTTACTTTAGAATTGTATCGGAAAATGATCTCATTACTGTCAAGAAATTTTTCTAATTCGGTAAGCGGCAAAAGACGTGTTTTCATTTCTGAAAAAAATTCACTTTGCTGTGCATGAGAGAAGGTCAGGCGCCCGGAAAGGATTTCTTTCATAATATCAGCACGTTTTCCGGTCTGAAAACGGATATTATCCCGCAGCTTGTGTAAACCGGCAAGGTGATGGAAGTCTGCACGGTCAAATGAAATTGTAAATTCTAACGTATTCCCTTTGCGTCCAATGATTATATGATATTGATAAGGAAGCAGGTGATCAAATGCCAGTGCACATTGTTGCAGTAAATCCATAGAATTCCTCCCTTTTATGTAGAATAAAAAACTCCCTGCAGGATGCCAGGGAGTTTTTGAGCATTTTATTTCAGCATTTTCAGCCTACGCCGGTTTGAGGTATCACTGCACAACCCCTCCTGAAAGCTCCGTAAGACAATGCGTACCGGCGCACTCCCTTACTTCATTGCTTAGACAGACACACGCCGTTGCCTGTCTTGTGTTATTATTATACGCTTGAGTCCGAAATATGTCAATCATTTTCCATCTGCCGCGTTAGCTTCAATCGCCTTGCAGATTGAAAATCCATTTGGCGTCATTTTGTTGAAAATGAACGGTACAGTACACTTGAAGAAACTTGAAGAAAGGTGTTGCAACTTGCATTATTTAGTATCATATCTGTCAAGTTTTTCATAAAATCATGAACTATAGAGTGATTACAGATATAACATACTGCTACATTCCAAAACAGAAAAAACTGTAATTAAGTTAATTTGGAACTTGCAAGTTCCAAATTAGCAGGATTGCCGGGCATCATAGAGGAAGGCATTTGTTCCGCATGCGTTTTACATTTAGGAACAAGAGGTATGATAAGAGCAAAAATTACTACTTGGTAGCGTATGATGAGTGCAGTGATGCGGAAGCATTCCGGCATCAAGAAGGGAGAAATCATCATGAAAGTATTCGAAATGACATCAGAAGCAATCCCAAAGATAGCACGGCTCATGTGTACGATCAAGCCGGACTGGTGGGATTATGAGGGGGCGTTCAGCCAGTTGAGCGGTGTGGAGGATACGATCCATACAATCGGCTGGTATCTGGGGGAAGATGAGAACACCCCCAAGGGATGGATCCTGTGCCGGGAACTGATCGGATACCGCGCGCTGGAGCTGGAATGCAGCGGTTTTGACGACAACGGCGAATTTAAACTGGAGCATAAGCTGGGGGAGCTGATCCGGGAAGCGGAGCGCTATGCCAGGAGTAAGGGATATCTGACGTTCCGCAGCGGGATCAGTTCCATAGGATTCAACATCCATGAAAAGAAAATCGACAGCATTGCGGATGCAATTGCAAACCTGGAATGTGACCGGATTGATTATAAATGGTATCTGGAACAGGGATTCCGGGTGATCGGGATTCAGCCGAACGCGTACGAAAAAGGGTTCCATCTCATCATACTTGGAAAGGATCTCTCAGAATAAAATCAATCTGGTTCACCTCGGGGCAAATTCTGTTCATTCGCAATTCTGTTATTTCCCGGTAAAAAATCAGGAACTGAACTCATCTGTAAACGATCTGCAGATGATTCCTGGACAGTTCCTGTGGGACGCAGAAACACGGTCCGTCCCTTCCTGTTTTTATCCTATAGGAAACTTCTGCGGATTTTCCTATAGGACAAAAACCTTCTGGAGGACGAACACTTTTTTACACCTGCTTCAGATAAAACTGAAACGAACTGTACTCCGGTACTTCCCGGTCGATCGGAAGTCCCGCGTGCATCAGCGCCGCGCCGGAAAGCACCTGCTCCCCGTCATTGATCCGGTACATGGCATCCGGGATCAGCCCCTTTGCCTTCACATATTCCTGGGGCCCGTTGCAGGTGAGATTGGTCACGACCACGCTCAGCAGCGATTCCTTTTTGTCCTTCGTTACATGCTGCCATGCGGTCATATTTCCCACTTCAAACGGATTGCTCAGCCGGTAATAATCTCCGCCGAAGATGATGGGATAATATTTCCGGAAGAGACCGCTCTGCTCCCGGCAGATGTCCTGCTCTTCCTCGGACAGCTTCGACGCGTCCAGCTCATATCCGAAGGTTCCGCACATGGCAACCACCGCCTTTGTCCGGAGCGGCACGAATTTTCCGCTGTCGGAGATATGGGCCCCCATGGTGGAAATGGGGTATACAAAGGATGTTCCGTAATGCAGCTTTAAGCGGTCAATGGGATTGTTGTTGTCGCTGACCCAGTACTGCGGATAATAGTGCAGCATGCCGGGGTCATACCGTCCGCCGCCTCCGCTGCAGCCCTCAAAGAGGATGTCCGGATGGGTCAGGATGATCTCATTCATCACACGGTACAGGCCCAGGATATAGCGGTGGTATACTTCCCCCTGCTTATCCGGGGACAGCACGTTGGACCAGATGTCGGCAAGGGACCGGTTGATATCCCATTTTACATAGTAAATATCGGCATCATCCAGAATGGCGTTGACACTTTGGATGAGGTAATCCTGCACATCCTCGCGGCTCATATCCAGCGCCATCTGGTTCCGGCTGCGGACCGCATGCCGGCCGGGAATCTGCATGGCCCATTCAGGATGGGCGCGGTACAGGTCGCTGTCCTCGGAAACCATTTCTGGCTCGAACCAGATGCCGAATTTCATCCCCAGGCCGTTGATCTGCTCCACCAGCTTGTGCAGGCCGCCCCGGATCTTCTCCTCATTGACCACCCAGTCGCCCAGGCCGCTGTTGTCGTCGTCCCGCTTTCCAAACCAGCCGTCGTCCATGACCAGCATATCTACGCCCATATTTTTCGCGGCCTTTGCGATCTCAATGAGCTTCACATCGTCAAAATCCATGAAAGCGGCTTCCCAGCTGTTGATCAGGACCGGACGCTGCACCTGGGAAACAAATTTGCTCCGGCACAGATTGGTGCGGTAAAAATCATGGTACAGATGGGTCAGCCCGGTGAAACCGTGTTCGGTAAACGCCATGACTACCTCCGGCCCTTCAAAAGCCTCTCCCGGCTTGATCTCGTATACAAACTGCTTGGGGTTGATCCCCATCCCCAGGCGGAGCTGGTCATACTGGTCCAGCTCGGCTTCCGCGAGAAAGTTGCCGCTGTAGACCAGTGAGAATCCATAGCATGCTCCGTAATCCTCGCAGGCCTCCCGGTCGCACAGGATCACAAAGGGGTTCTGCTGGTGGCTGGAGGAGCCGCGCACACTTCCAATGGTGTGGATGTGATGGGTCATTTTCTGGCGTTCCACCTGCCGCTCCTGCCCGTACCGTCCCGGCAGGCTGACCAGATCCATGTCCAGGCCGTTCAAAAAGTCCAGGCACACAGACATGATCTTTTTCAAATGGATGGAGGCATCCCCTTTGTTGAAGACCTTTACGGCCCGGGTGATGATGTCGGCTTCCTCGAATACGCTGTATAATAAAATGACTTCCACGTCGCTGATATCGTCGGAGAGTATGATCTCCAGCGTGTCCGCCTGCTCGTCCTCCCTTGCAAAGGTGCAGGGCAGGGTGTTCAGCTCATATTTTCCCTCCCGGATCGTGAAGCGCGACACTTTTCCGTTGAAGGAATAGCTGCCGTCCGCATTGACGACTTCAATGCTGGCAGTGCGGAAATCGCCCTGCTGCTGTGTGCTGAATTCCTGGGGCTGGGCATCCAGGGAAAAGGTCCTGGCGTCCCTGGACTCGTAAGGATTTCCGGAAAATCC
>CATLCV010000176.1 GCA_949893755.1 uncultured Lachnospiraceae bacterium
ATATGCTGGTTGACGCGGATGTATTTATCGGGGTGAGCGCGCCGGGGGCGGTGACGAAGGAAATGGTACAGACCATGGCAAGAGACGCCATCGTATTTGCATGCGCGAATCCCACTCCGGAGATTTTTCCCGATGAAGCGCGGGAAGGCGGAGCAGCAGTCATCGCGACGGGACGCAGCGATTATCCCAACCAGATCAACAATGTCCTGGCGTTTCCTGGAATTTTCCGGGGAACATTCGATGTGCGGGCGAAGGATATCAATGATGAGATGAAGATCGCGGCTGCCAGGGCGCTTGCCGGATTGATCTCGGATGAGGAACTGGAGGCGGACTATATCATCCCGGCCGCGTTTGATGAGCGGGTAGGTGCGGCAGTAGCGCAGGCAGTGGCGGAAGCAGCCAGAAAAAGCGGTGCTGCCAGATTGTAGTACACATAGTTTTCTATAAAGGAAAGGATAAAAGTTATGAAGAGCAAAAAAAAGCTGGCGTTTCCTCATGTGATGGTTTTGCTGGTACTTCTGACCATGGTAAGCTGCGTTTTGACATATTTGATTCCGGCAGGTAATTATCAATTTGACGATAACGGATATGTGATCGCGGATTCATTTGAATATGTGACGAATACCCCGGTTAATCTGTGGGCTGCCATTTTGAAGCTGACCTCTGCGATCGCGTCCATGGGCACGACCTATGCACTGCTGTTTGTGCTGGGCGGAATGGTCGCTGTGATGATCTCCTCCGGGGCAATTGAGAATCTGGTAAATTATTCTATTTTCCGGCTGCAGGATAAGAGTCTGAAGGTTCTGATTCCATGTATCACGGTGATGATGTCCTTGCTGGGAGGGCTGGCAGGAAATGATGCGATGATCACGTTTGTGGCATGCGGTATGCTGTTGGCGAAGAGGACCAGACTGGATCGGGTTGCCGCTTTGGCAATTTTCTATCTCCCGTATATCACTGCACAGGCCATTGGACCTACGGTATTGATGATCCTTATGTGCCAGGAGATGTCGGGCCTTCCCGCAGTGTCAGGTCTTCCGGTCCGTATTTTTATGTGGGTTATTTTTACCATTGTCTGTGTGGTTTATAATACCCGTTACGCTCTGCGTGTAGCACATGATCCATCCAAGAGCGTTGACGGAGAAATCCTGCAGATGGATGGGGAAGAGGTGGAAGACTCTGCGTCTGTAAAACTGGAAATATCCTCCGTGCTTTCCGTGGTTATGATCATCCTGCCGTTTATTATCTATGCATGGGGCTCATCGACTTATAACTGGGGATTTGAATATCTGATCGGACTTGGCTTTGTGGCAGCTCTGGTTCTTGGTGTGATCTTCAAGTTCACGCCGAATGACTGGGCAAAACGGTTCTGCGAGGGTGCGGCACAGATGGGACCGGTATGTCTGCTGATTGGATTTTCCAAGCTGATCAGTGTCATTCTCGCAGACGGGCAGGTGATCAATACGATCGCGCACAGTGCGCTGCTGGTCATTCAGAGCATGGGATCGTCCTTTTCAGCGATCGGTATGTTCATCTTTACAACTTTATTTAACTTTATGATGCCGTCCGGCCCTGCGAAGGTGCCGATCCTGATGCCGCTTTTCACACCGGTAGCCGATGTGCTCGGCATCACCAGGCAGGTATTATGTACATGCTACCAGCTGGGCGACGGACTGACCAACTTTCTGACACCAGTATCTTCCGTACTTGCGACAGGTTTGATCTTATCTGGTACAAGATACTCCAAGTGGATGCGTTACGCATTGCCGTATGCGCTAATCCTCATAGGAATATCTGCAGTCTGCATCTTTTTCCTGCAGAGCATTGGATGGACGGGAATGTAAACAGAAAAAGTACAAAATGGAGGGAAAATAATGGGAAAATATAAAAGTCTTGCGGAATTTATTGTAGAAAAAGTGGGTGGAAAAGAAAATATCATAAGTCTGACACACTGCATTACACGTCTTCGGTTCCGGCTGGCAGATGAAGGAAAAGCGGATGATGATGCTTTGAAAAATGCGGACGGAATCGTGACTGTTATAAAGAGCGGTGGACAATATCAGGTCGTGATTGGAAATCATGTGGCAAATGTATATGTGGATGTATGCCAGGCAGCCGGGATCAGCGAAGAAAAGCCTGCAGAGGCAGTGCAGGAAAAAAAGGGAGTCTTTAACACGCTGATCGATATCATCAGCGGATGTTTCCAGCCGATCCTGGGCCCCTTGTGCGCGGCAGGTATCGTAAAAGGGCTGAATGCGGTGCTGGTACTGCTCCTCGGGGCGTCTTACAGTGCGGGAGGAACCTATATGGTCCTGAATGCGATTGGAGACACGGTATTTTATTTTATGCCGGTAATCCTTGGCTATACAGCGGCGAAAAAATTCAGCGTGCATCCGATTATCGGGATGGTTATCGGTGCGGCGATGTGTTATCCGACCATTCAGAAAAGCGCTCTGGAAGCTGCGGGGGAAGCGCTCGGTACACTTCCGGTGATCGGAGATTATTACACGACCTTTATCAGGATTCCTATGGTAGCGGGAAACTATACCAGTTCGGTCGTACCGGTACTAGTGATCGTAGCTTTTGCGGGAAAGGTTCAGAAACTGGCTAAGAAATATATTCCGGAGCTGATTCAGAATTTCTTCGTGCCGTTTACCGTATTGATCGTAAGTGTCCCTGTCGGACTGCTGGTGATCGGTCCGGTCGTGTCTGTGATCACCGCATTCCTGTCCCAGATATTTACCGGCCTGTACAGCTTTTCGGCAGTGCTCACAGCCGCGGCGGTAGGCGTTCTCTGGCAGGTGCTGGTGATTTTCGGTCTCCACTGGGCGATCATCCCGATCTCAATCATGAATATGTCCTCTCTGGGATATGATACTGTGATTGCCGGGAGCTTTGGATGTGCATTCGCGGCAACGGCAGTGATGGCTGCTATGGCTGTGAAGATGAAGGATAAGAAAAGAAAAGCGATGGTCGTGTCAGCTGCGATCTCCAGTATCTGCGGAGTCACAGAACCTGCGATCTATGGTTTTGCGGTACCGGAAAAAATACCGTTTGCATGTCTTCTGGCAGGAAGCGGTGTCGGCGGAGCAATCCTGGGATTTTTTGGGATAAAAAAATATTCCATGGGAGCACTTGGAATCTTCGGTATTCCCAATTATATCAATCCGGAAGGAGGATCAGGCGGGGAACTGGTCGGTATCCTGATCGGGATCACGGTCTCTGCTGTAGTTGCCTTTGTTTTAACGATGCTGTTGTGGAAAGAAAATTCGGAGAGTGAGAAGGCATGACATTTTCAAAAGATTTTTTATGGGGCGGCGCGGTAGCCGCCAATCAATGCGAAGGAGCCTGGAATGAAGGCGGCAAGGGTGAAAGCATCCAGGATCATATCACGGCAGGAACTCTGAACAAACCCAGAAGGTTTACACGGGAGCTGGACAGTGAAGAATACTATCCGTCCCACGACGGCGTGGATTTTTATCATCGGTATAAAGAAGATATCCGTCTGTTTGCGGAGATGGGATTTAAGGTGTTCAGGCTGTCCATTGCATGGAGCCGGATATTTCCGTGTGGTGATGAAGAACAGCCCAACGAAGAAGGTCTTTTGTTCTACGATAATGTGTTTGATGAATGTCGCAAATATGGAATAGAACCATTGGTAACACTATCCCATTTTGAAATTCCCTATCATCTGGTGAAAACATATCAGGGCTTCTCAGACCGCAGAGTGATCGATTTTTTTGTGCGGTATGCAGTAACTGTTTTTGAACGGTATAAGCACAAGGTAAAATACTGGCTGACTTTTAATGAGATCAATTTTGCAACAATGCCCAAAGGAAACCTGAATATTCTGGGAATCCTGGACGACCGGACAGAAGACCATAATCATCCATGGGATGATAAGGAGCGCCGCTATCAGGCACTGCATCATGTGTTCCTTGCGAGCGCGCGGGCAGTAGCCGAGGGACACAGAATCAACCCCCAATTCCGGATCGGCTGCATGCTCTGCCATATTACCATGTATCCGCTGACCTGTGCGCCGGATGATATGCTGGAATACCAGGAACTGGATCATTTCTTTAACAATTTCTGCGGAGATGTGCAGGTGAGGGGAGAATATCCGTATTATATTAAAAATTATTTCCGTAAAAACGGGATATTCCTTCATATACAGGAGGAAGACAGGCAGATTTTGAAGGCCGGAAAGGTTGATTTTTATTCCTTCTCTTATTATATGACAAACTGTGTTACAAAGCGGAAGGAGAATGTAGAACTGACGCTTGGCAATCTGATGGGCGGAGCGAAAAATCCATATCTGAAGGCAAGCGACTGGGGATGGCAGATCGACCCGCAGGGGCTTCGGTTTACACTGCAGAAGCTGTATGACCGTTACCAGATTCCATTGATGATCGTGGAAAATGGAATCGGCGCGGCAGATGAGCTGGTGGATGGAAAGGTTCATGACCCGTACCGGATCGAATATCTGCGGGACCATATCCTGGAGATGAGGCTGGCGGTAGAAAACGGCGTGGAGTTGATGGGCTATACGATGTGGGGACCTCTGGACCTGATCAGCGCGGGAACAGGGGAGATGAAAAAGCGTTACGGCTTTATCTATGTAGATCGCGGGAATGATGGTTCCGGAAGCCTGGCGCGCTATAAAAAAGATTCTTTTTACTGGTACAAAAAGGTGATTGCCTCCAACGGCGAAGATTTAGATTGAGAAAGGAGAGTTCAAATGGGCATTTTTGACGGATTGATGAAAAAAAAGCAGGATGCGCCAGAAGATACACCAATATTTCCTGTAATATTGGCGGCTGATGCAAAAGGGGACTATGTTCCGATGGAAAAGATACCGGATGAGTTGTTCAGCCAGGGGGTCCTGGGAAGCTGCTGCGGGATCAGCCCTTCCGAAGGAAAGGTCTATTCCCCTGTGGACGGCAAAGTCAGCCAGATTGCTGACACACTGCATGCCGTGGGGATCGAATGTGCCTGGGGTGCGGAAATCCTGATCCATGTCGGAGTGGACACGGTAGGAATGAACGGGGATGGATTTACCGCGGCGGTAAAAAATGGTGAAAGGGTGAAAAAAGGACAGCTTTTGCTTACGATGGATCTGGATAAGATCAAGGCTGCCGGATATCCTGACACGGTGATCACGGTAGTTACCAATTCGGCGGAATTTTCGTTGGTAAAGCCGGTAGCATCCGGAAAGCTGGAACCGGGAGATGACATGCTCCAGATTGAGAAGTAGTTTTTTGCGGAAATAAATAGAGCATGAAATGGAAAGGCTGCCGGTTTGTTCAGGCAGCCTACTTTGTTGTACGGCAGCCTGCGGTTCTTTATGGAAGCCCCGCCGCAGGCAGTGTATGCGCCCGTATGATCGCCCGGATGGCATTGTAGAGGTCCGGCTTCAACTCCTCAAAGCTTACCGGTTCATTTTCCAATATGGTGCTGTAGCAGGCAGAGCTGGCAAGCTCCGCGATCAGAAAGAGCATGGTCTCCGGGGCACGCAGCCGGAGAGCGGGATCCGCCTGGATCAGCTGCTGGAAATACTCCATACTGCTCAGTTCGGTATCATTTTCCTTCTTTGTCACGGCCTGCCGGAAGACGCCCCAGCTCAGATTTTTGGAAATGAACCGGAGGATAGGCTTGTTTTTTTCCAGCTTTCCGATCACATAATCTACGATAAAGATTATCTTGTCCTCAAAGGACGGGATATCCGCTTTCTGGAGCTCCTCGTGGGCGGACAGGAACAGCTTCCTGGCGGTCTCAGCAATGAGCCTGTCCCGGATATCATACTTATCCTTAAAATAAAGATAGAACGTGCCCTTTGCCACACCGGCCTTCTGGACGATATCATGGATGGATGTCTTGACGATCCCCTGTGATAAAAATAGATCATATGCACTGGAAAAAAGAGCATCCAGCTTCAGTTGTTTGTTTTCTTCGACTTTTCCCATAGTTTTTCTCCTTTGGCCCGGCAAAGCATCCGGGGGAATGTTATCCATTATAAATGAAAAATGACCAAAAGTCAATATTTTTCTGCATAAAATTGACTTTTGGTCATTTTGAATAAATCATTAAAGCGCTGTGAGGTCTGAAAAAAGTTCTTTCCCGGCCGCATATTTCCCGGCCAGCCGTCCGCCTTCTTCTGCCAGATAGATATACCGTTCCAGGCGTTCCTTTGTGCTCAATTCTTTTGTCGTACGGATGCCTGTATCATCAAGCACCAGCGCATCCACTTCATATCCTTCCTCAAAGCTGCCCGTTTTCCCGAAGAAGGATCCGCCGCCCTTTGTCGCCAGGAAAAATGCCTCCTCCATGGTCAGGGGCTTCCGGTTCAGATCCGCCAGCCGCCAGTACAGCTTGGAAACTCCGATGGCATCGGCCATGCAGCGGAACATGGACATATTAGCCCCGCCCGCGATATCGGTTCCAAGTCCGGTGGGGATTCCCGCCTCCAGATATTTGCGGATGGGCGCGATCCCGGAAGAAAGATTGATGTTGGACTGGGGACAGTGTGCCACATACACCCCGTTTTTCTTCATCAGCTCCACTTCCTGATCCGAAGAATGCACACAATGGGCCATCACTGTTTTCACGTCTCCGCCGAACAGCCCATAATGCTCATACACATTTCCATAGCAGGATGACCAGGGGAACAGCTCCTGCACCCATGCGATTTCGGACAGATTTTCCGACAGGTGGGACTGCACCGGAAGACCGTATTCCCTCTGCAGCTTACCCAGCCCTTCCAGCAGGGGTCCGCTGCATGTGGGCGCGAACCGCGGGGTGAGAATGGGACAGGTATTGGAATATTTCCCGAAGGTCTCATGAAGCCATGCGGCGGTACTTTCCAGCGATGCATGGGCATCCGTCTCCCGCAGATTGTCTGTACAGTTCTGATCCATATTGACCTTGCCCACGTAAGTGACCAGGCAGGAAGCATCCAGCTCCTTCATCAGAAATTCCGTGGCCGGAAGATGGATGGTTCCGAAAATAACAGCCCTTGTGGACGCGCTTTTCCTCAGATCTTCCACAAAGATCCGATAAGCTTTTTCCGCATATTCCAGATCCGCGTATCTGCTTTCCTCCGGAAATGTATGGGTATTCAGCCAGTCCAGCAGCTCCAGGTCCATTCCGATGCCCCGGAAAGGGTACTGGGGGGCATGGACATGCAGGTCGGTCATGCCGGGAATGATGAGACAGTCTCCATAGTCCTTTACGGGCAGATTTTGATATTCGTCCGGGATCACCGGAAAGACGCCCCGGGAAATTCCTTCGCAGCAGACCAGATAGCCCTGCTCAGTCACCGACAGGCGGTCTTTTGTCTCAGAATAACAGATGTTTCCTTTTAATAGAAATGAATTTTTTTGCATATACTTTTCCTCCTTCTGCATTTCAGCGCAAGTTTCACTTGCGAAACTCTTTGTGCTGATGTTCTAAATACCATCGTATGCAGAAAGGCTGCCAGTGGCAGGCTTTCTGTATGGTTACAAAAAAAGAATTAACTACAACAAACGAATGTCTATGTAGTCAACTCTTACGGCAGTCGGTAGAAACTCTGGGCCAATCCCCAGGATATACATATCAGCGATCACTGTATTTAATTCTATGCCCGCAGATGCTTTCAGCTGCTGCGTACTCTTTTATTATATACTTGCCGGAAAGAATTATCCATGCATTTTTTTTACGAAAAATACAAATTATTTTTGTACATTTGTCATAAAATAATAAAAATGACTAAAAGTCAAAATTTTTTAAAAATAATATTGACTTTTGGTCATTTCTGTTATATAGTACTTTTTGCAAAGGAAAATGACTAAAGGTCATTTTAGGAAAAGGAGGCATTTTACATGGTGAAAGCAGGTAAGAAGATCGTAAAGTACAGGATTCCGATTCTGATACTGGGCATTCTGCTCCTGATCCCGTCGGCATTGGGGTATTTTAAGACCAGGGTCAACTACGATATCCTGTATTATCTGCCGGACAATATCGACACGATGATCGGGCAGGACATCCTGATGGACGACTTCGGAAAAGGCGCGTTTGCGATGGAGGTCGTAGAGGGCATGACTACGAAGGAAAGCGCGGACCTGAAAAAACAGATTGAAGAGGTGGACGGCGTAGCGGATGTGATCTGGTACGATTCCCTGATGGATACGTCGGTACCCATCTCCGTGCTGCCGGATAAGTTCCGGGAAGTGTTCAATACGGACAACGCCACGCTGATGGCAATCTTCTTCGAAGATTCCACATCGGCGGACAGCACCATGGATGCCATCCATGAGATCCGCAGCGTAACAAACAAGCAGTGCTATCTCAGCAGCATGTCCGCTGTGGTGACGGATATCAAGGATCTGTCGGAGAAGGAGACACCGATCTACGTACTGATCGCCGTGATCCTGACCTGCATCGTGCTTTCGGTATTTATGGACTGCTGGGTGCTTCCCGTATTCTTCATGCTGAGTATCGGAATGGCTATTGTTTACAACATGGGATCCAATTATTTTCTGGGGGAGATTTCTTATATCACGAAGGCATTGAGCGCGGTCCTGCAGCTGGGGGTGACCATGGACTATTCCATTTTCCTCTGGCACAGCTACCAGGAGAACCAGAAGAAGTACGGCGGCGACAAGGAAAGGGCCATGGCCCACGCGATCTCCAATACATTTTCTTCTGTGGTCGGAAGCTCTGTTACCACAGTGGCTGGATTTATCGCATTGTGCTTCATGAGCTTTACGCTGGGCCGGGATCTGGGAATCGTCATGGCAAAGGGCGTGATCTGCGGGGTGGTCAGCTGTGTGACGATCCTGCCCTCCCTGCTCCTGGTGTTTGACAGGGTGATCCAAAAGACCACCCACAAGTCCATGATCCCCAGGATGGACAAAACGGCGGCCATGATCACCAGACATTATAAAGCATTTGTGCTCGTGTTCCTGATCCTGCTGGCGCCTGCTCTGTGGGGGTATACGAAGGCAGAGGTCTACTATAACCTGGATGCCACCCTTCCGAAATATCTGCAGAGCATTCAGGCAAACGAAAAGCTGGCGGATGAATTTGACATGAACGCAACGCATATGGTTCTGGCAGACGCGGAATTGTCGCCGAAGGATGCCAAGGCCATGCTGAATGAAATGTCGGATGTGGAGGGAGTCAAGTTCGCACTGGGGCTGGACAGCATCCTGGGCTCCGCGATCCCAAGGGATTTTATCCCCGCGGAGGTGACGGAAAAGCTGAAACAGGGAGACTGGCAGCTGATCCTGGTACAGTCCGAGTATAAAGTGGCGACAGATGAGGTCAACGACCAGTGTGAAAAATTAAATTCTATCATCAAAAAATACGACGGCTCCGCGATGCTGATCGGAGAAGCACCCTGTACCAAGGATCTGATCACCATTACAGATAAGGACTTTAAGGTAGTGAGCGCAGTCTCCATCATCGCGATCTTCCTGATCATTACGATGGTATTCCAGTCCGTTTCCCTGCCGGTGATCCTGGTGGCTGTGATCGAATTTGCCATCTTCATCAACCTGGGGATCCCATATTATACAGGGACGAAGATGCCGTTTATCGCATCCATCGTGATCGGGACGATCCAGCTGGGAGCTACCGTGGACTATGCGATCCTGATGACCACCCGTTACAAGAAGGAACGGGGAAACGGCAAGGAAAAGCAGGAATCCATCCGGATCGCGCTGGCGTCCTCCATCAACTCCGTGATCGTATCGGCGCTGGGATTCTTCGCCGCGACCTTCGGGGTGGGACTGTATTCGGATATCGATATGATCTCCGCGCTGTGTACCCTGATGGCAAGGGGAGCGATCGTGAGTATGTTCGTGGTCATCTTCATCCTGCCGTCCATGCTGATGGTATTTGACAAGGTGATCTGCGTAACGACAAGGGAAATGCATTCGAAAAAAGAGAAGCTGAAAACGGCAGCGACTTCATAGCAACACTGCTGGAAATGGGAAATATAGATTGCCGTAAATTTTGATGAAATAGGAATTGCAAACAAGGATTTAGATTTCAAGATAGAAATAAAATGTAGAATCTTAAAGTTTAATTGATTGATCAGGAGGGCTGTGTTTTATGAAAAACAGAGAAGTGAGGGCATTTATAGCAGGTTTGATGTTGGTAAGTCTGGTAGCGGGAAGCCTGGCCGGAGCGCCGCTCCATGCACCGGAAAATGGGAATGTGACGGTAACGTCAGCGGAATATGCCGCGGCGGAAAATAAAGAAACGGTCAAGAATGGTTCGGAAACAAAACCATCAGAAACAGCAGAGCCGAAAAAATCAGACAAAAAGCTGTCAGGTACAAAATCATCAGAAGCAGGTGATTCCGATGCAAAAGCTTCCAGACGGAATTCATCTGACGCAAAGCCGAGGAAGGAAGAAACCGTCTACGCCAAAATAGACGGGAGCGGTTCTGTAAAATCTGTCACTGTGTCTGACCAGCTGAAGAATATTTCCAGCCAATCCAAGCTGGAAGATATCTCGGACCTGCAGGATATTATCAATGTCAAGGGCGACGAAGCATTTTCCGCAATGGGAAAAAGCGTTGTGTGGGATACGGCTGACGCGGATATCTGCTATCAGGGTACCACATCCAAGGAGCTGCCGGTGGGAATCCAGATCACCTATAGGCTGGACGGGAAAGAGATTTCCGCCGCAGATCTGAAAGGGAAGAGCGGCCATGTGGTGATCCGATATACCTATGAAAACAAGAGCGGGAGCAAGGGAAAGGCGGCCACTCCGTTTATGATGGCGACCGGGCTGATCCTGGATGAAGAGACATTTAAAAATGTGACTGTGGAGAACGGCAGGCTGATCTCCGACGGAGAGCGGAATATGGTGATCGGTTACGGGCTTCCGGCCATGAAAAATATTCTCGGGATCGAGGAGAAGGATCTGGATATTCCGGATTACTTCGAGATTGAAGCAGATGTGACGGAGTATGAACCGGTGGAGGGCATGACGATCGCCACAAACAGCATCTTCAATGACCTGGACACGGATGAATTTGACAGTCTGGACGAATTGAATGATTCCATGGATGAGCTGCAGGATGCTTCCAGCCAGCTGGTCAGCGGAAGCGGAGAACTGAAAAACGGGATCGATACGCTGTTGGCATCCTCGGGCACGCTGACGGACGGGATCGACCAGCTGGTCAGTGGCGGCGGAGAGCTGCAGTCCGGAACTAGTGAGCTGGCGGACGGAAGCAATGAGCTGCTGGACGGGAGCAGTAAGCTGGCAGACGGAAGCCAGGAGCTGGCGGAAGGAAATGCGAAGCTTGCAGACGGTACAGGGCAGCTTTATGACGGAACGAAGACGCTGGCAGACGGGGCCGGGGAACTGAATCTGGGGTTGAAGACGGCGGCGGAGAATACACGGGATAAGCTGCTTCCAGGGGTGCAGGCGCTGGATGCGGGAGTAAAGAAGATGCAGGGAGAACTGGGAGAACAGCTTGAGCCGCTTTGTAGTGGTATCAGTAATTTAAACAATGGAGCAGCTACGCTACAGAAAAAAACGGGCCTTTTAGAGGACGGAGTGAATCAAGTAGCAGATGGAGTGAATAAGTTGGCAACTAATCTTGCTTCCTTAAACACAAAATTAAATGCATTGGAGAGCGAGAGCGCGGAGTTGGCTATTCAAATTGCGACAATAGATTCATCAGCACTTAGTCAGCAATCCACAAATATGGCACCCGTAGAAAATGCGGGGGCATCTGCGCAGGCAAATGTAGACGCTCTGGTAAATCAGTTAAGTACGATTCAATATTATGCTTCAGAAGCGGCTTCAGAAGGGGGCGGAGCAAATGATGGATCGGGTGCTGCAATGGATGCATTATATTCTGCCCAGAGTGCAATCGGGGCTATAGAAGATCCAGATGTTGCAGCCCAAGTGCAGGGAGCTGTAGATAATGCGATTTATGCGATTAGTTCCAGCAGTGGAGGTGGAACAACAAGTGATGCGGCACTTCAGGCCGCAGCAGAAGCGGCCGCAGCGATTCCAAGCGCGCAGGCCATATCCGCGGATATAGCGATGGTGGTAAGTGAGGCAGGCAATGCTTCTGATCAAGGAAATAATACTGAAAATACGCAAGAGCTTATGGCAAAATTAAACATGTTGCAAGGAGCGGTGGAGCAATTATCATCGACGCTGAGTGAAGTGAAGGGAGCGGTAGACCAGTTAAACGATGGTGCGCAGGCTGCAAATACAGGAGCACAGCAATTAAAAGGCAATATGCCGGACTTTCAGGGTGGACTTAAGCAATTGGCTGACGGTGCGTCAGCTCTAGATGCAGCAGTCAATGATTCGTCAAA
>CATLCV010000177.1 GCA_949893755.1 uncultured Lachnospiraceae bacterium
CCCATGCTTTGCCTACGATATTACTACCGCATGCTCTGGGTTGCTACTGATGATGTGGTTAACATCTTATCAGACGGGATTTCCACCCGTTAAACATTACGCCCTATCTGGGCGCACTAGGAACTGTTAAGAATTAACTTTGCATATGACGCAGCCCCGGCCTCATTATATCTTGCCGGACATCCATATTCCAGTCCATGACGTTTTGCTTATTTTTTATTCCAGCTCGATCCCTTTCTTCTCCAACCGTTTATACACATCTCCCCGGAACAGGATATACACCACGGACACCAGCGGAATGAACACCAGCATTCCCACCACGCCCATCAGACTGCCGCCGATGCTGACCGCGGCCAGCACCCATATGGAGGGAAGTCCCACGGAATTGCCCACGACTCTGGGATAGATCAGGTTGCCCTCCACCTGCTGCAGCACCAGGAACATGGCCACGAAGGTAATGGCCTTGACCGGATTGACCATCAGGATCAGGAACGCCCCCACCACGCATCCGATAAATGCCCCGAAGATCGGGATCAGCGCCGTAAACGCAATGAGGACACCCACCAGCAGGGCATAGGGCAGACGCAGGATCCACATGGTCACCAAAAACATCAGCCCCAGGATCAGCGCTTCCACGCACTGCCCGGCCAGGAAGCTGGCGAAGGTCCGGTAGGTCAGGGAGCAGATATCCAGGATTTTTTCCACAATCTTCTTCGGAAGATATGCATAGAAGATCTTCTTCACCTGCACATGCAGCTTTTCCTTCTGCAGCAGGATGTAACAGGAAAATACAAATGCAATGAAAAATGTAGTCACGCTGCTGATAATGCTTTTCGCCGCGGACATGGTCGTATCCAGCACGCTTCCCGCGCCGTTCTTAAAAAACGCGGTCAGGCCTTCCAGGAGCTTATCCCAGTCCATGTTGATCCCCTCGAGCAGCTCCATGATCTCCTGATTGTTATGGAACAATTCTTCTACCCATGCCATGGCAACCGGTGTAAAATCCTGGATCGTCTTCCCCAGTCCCATGAAGGTGGTGCCAAGCTGCGGGATCACAACGAACATCACCAGTGCGATGATGCCGATCACACCGAGAATGGTCAGCGTCAGACTGCACGGCCTGGCAAATTTCTGTGCAGGCTTTCCCTCTATACGCGGATTTCCAAATATCTTGCTTTCCAGAAAACTCATGGGCACATTGAGGATAAACGCGATCGCGCCGCCCAGCAAAAACGGAAAGATGATGTTGAAAATGAATCTCACGAAATCCATCACCAGAGTAAATTTCCAGAGTGCGATCAGAATGACGATCGTAAAGACGATCAGTTCCCTTATTTTCCGCATATTTTCTTTGTTTAAATCCATATATCCTCCTCCGGTTTTTGCAGCCACTCCGTGCGGCAGATCGGCTGCCCGCCGTTTATACTCTTGGAATCGTCCTGAAATCATCTGCAGTATTTCTTATCTCTGACAGATGATTTCGGGACAGTTCCTAATTTTTTCTCTCAACTTAAGACCGAGAATCGATAAGGGTATTGTAGCATGTTGAAAATGCGGTGTAAACAGGGTTATACAGGTTAAGAAAACATTTAGATATTTTTTATTTTTCGTATAAAAATTCTTCCGGCAGCGTCACCTGGAAATCCTTTGCAAGGTCGCGGAAATTATCCGGTGTGATGGTCTGCAGCTTATTCGGAGACATGGACAGCATTTTCACCAGGATTTCCGCGGACTTCTCGACCGTGTGGAGCAGTCCGAAGGTCAGGTCAAAGTCTTCCCCCGAGCAGAACATCCCGTGATGCGCCCAAATCACCACATCGTACTTTTTCATCAGCTCGGCGGTCTTCACCGCGATCTCTCTCCCACCCGGCACCATCCAGCCGATCACGCCCACGCCGTCGGGAAATACGACCGGGCACTCGGTTGCCATTTCCCAGAGTTCCCTGGTAAATATCTTGTCCTCCAGCGGCAGCACGAAGGTAAGTGCAATGATGTTGGTGGTATGCGCGTGATAAATGACGCGGTGCTTTCCGTTGGTCAGCTTTTTCTTTACTTCATGGTTCATCAGATGGGTCGGCAGCTCGCTTGTGGGGCGTCCTCCCTCCACCAGTCCCCAGCGGATACGGTAATTCACGCCCGCATCGTCCAGCTCAATGATCGTCAGGCAGACCTCCGGGTCCTCCACAATGTTACGGAAGTATTTTCCGCTTCCGGTCACCAGGAAAAATTCTCCTGCCAGGCCGGGCACCTCCGTGCCGATGGGCTGCCACTCTCCCGGCGCGTTCAGACGGGGACGGATCATCTCCACCTCCTCCGGTTTCAGACGGTAGCTTAAGTTTCCGCCGTTTCGCTCATGCCAGCCCTGGTGGAAGCCGTCGTCCGCCATCTTGATAAAGCCCTGTACAAATCTTGATTCTAAAATTCTCATAATGGTCCTCCCTTGATCGGTTTATGAACAGTTTTTGATGCTTTCTGCTGTTCTATACGTTTATTATAGGAAGGACCGCAGGAAATAGTAAGAACTTCAATTGTAGAAAATGGGGACTTTATTTGCTTTTATAGCTCGTCAGCCATCCCTGACGGTGGAAACGCGATCCCCACACTGAGCGTCACTTCTGGAAGCCCGTCCCTGGGATTCTTGATAATCCTGCTTCTCCCGGCCGGATGAGAGTTTCTTGCAGGTTTCTTCTGTCATGTAACGATTGTAATGGTATTTTTTCTGTGATATGATATAGGAAAAAGTGATATATAAAAGAATTGGTTATTTTATTCATTACGATTCAGTTCAAAGGGGGTTGGGAAATCAATATGTATTAAAAACAGTAAGGGCATGCTCTGCCGAACATCTGCAGATCATTTCAGAACGGACTTTAACAGCTACTGAAAAGAAGTCGGCACTCGCACAGAGTGAAAATAAATTCCGCCAGATGTCCGGATTTATCGGCGAGCTGCAGACAAAATACCGCCGTGCGCGGGACGTCCGATTTTTTGATGAAATCATGGAGGAGTGGGATTGAATCATGGAACGAAATCATATCAGCTTTGGCTTCTGCAATATGTCTGGAAAATTATTTGTGCTTGCAAATAAAAAGGGCTATGAATCGGAAGCATTTATAGAAAGCCTGATGAATTCCCAGGTGGGGGAGCATCTTTACCATAGTCCTTATACGGATCTGTGGATCGGGGAGACCTATATCATGGCAGTGCTGGAGGATGAAGCGGAACTCAAGGCAGGAGTATGCCTGAGTGATGATTTTATGTATTGGACGGGGTATCTGTTCAAGGTCTGGAGCCTGACTTACCCGGAGGAGACAGCAAAGGATATGCTGATGCAGGCCCCGCCGGAGACCTTGAGGCAGATGTTCGGGGGGCTGCATGTGATGTCTTATGAGCAGGCGATATTGGAATTGAAGGAGTTGCATGGGAGCAGGTAATATTTTTTTCTAAGTGTTATCCTATATCAGAATTTCTTGTAACCTTCCTTTCATTCAACGCCATGATCTGCCTGTCTTCGTTCTGTTCTCTGGTGCTTACACGAACATATCCATATACCGCTCCCATTTCTGCCACCTCTTTCGTATAATATAGTCATCATCTTATTTTAATCTGACCATACGGCAGGAGACAAAGAGAACCTTTCAGATTTCTGAATGCAGAAAGCCTGCCACTGCCAGCCTTTTTGCATACCATTTTGTATGCAAAAACAGCCGCACCAGTTTATGATCCTAGTACGGCTGCTCATTTCCCGTCTTATAATTTTATACTCATGGCCTATTGGCTTTCCTCTCTATTCTCATTCCCCCATCGTATCCTGTGATTTTCTTCCGCCGCCG
The DNA here is from genome assembly GCA_949893755.1 of uncultured Lachnospiraceae bacterium. Taxonomy (GTDB): domain Bacteria; phylum Bacillota; class Clostridia; order Lachnospirales; family Lachnospiraceae; genus Schaedlerella. The sequence goes on from CATLCV010000177.1 coordinate 3,834, forward strand.
CGCCGATCACTTTTTTCAATGCCGCAGCATAATTTCCCAGATGCTCTGTCAGAGCATTTTCGTTCCGGATCCGAATCTCTGTCTCCTCTGTCATATCCGTCAGGCAGTCATACAGTGCATCCAGATTTCTGCCGTACCAGTCCGGAAAATCCATAGTCCTGGCCAGCGTGTCGTGAAGCATGTCCTTATCCAAAATCCTCTCCCCGTCTAATATACATATACGCATATTCATTCCTCTCCATATAAAAGTTCAAAGGATTCATAGTGGTCTTCCGTGTAATAGATCAGGCCATCGTTGGAAAATACGATCCGCCTGGCGCCGCGCCTGTCTGCTCCCAAGGTATCAATATCGCACTCCGTATAAACACGCCCTTCCTTCTCCGGCAGCAACCCTTCGTAATTGCCAAATCTGCTCCCGCCGATGCACTTCCCCGGCGCGTAAGGTTCCAGGGAACCGCCCTCCCACCCCAGGGCCTGGGCCTCTTTTTTCGTAATGAAGTTGGAGGGCAGATGACCGTAAATGGATATATAAAGCGCCACTTCATCCCTGGATGTATAGATGCCGTCCTCAGGCAGCTCCGAGTCTTCATCTGACGTACTCTGGGCAGGGGCATCGCTGATTTCTTCCGCATCCGAATTACTCTGGACGGGAATATCACCGGTTTCTTCTGCTGCAGCGTCTGCTGTCTCACCATCTGATACTTCATCAGAGGCTGCTATTTCACCAACAGCTTTATCAGCAATTGCTGTTCCATTGTCAGATTTATCCACGCTGCCGCAGCCTGTCAGCATAAATGCCAATAGAAATACAATGAAATATTGCAGCCATTTTTTCATTCTCATATGTTTCATTAAAACCCTATTCATAAATCTCCTTCCTGGAAGTGTCTCAAAACAGACTCAGCTGTTCCACCCGATAAGCCTTCTTATACTGGCTGATGATATCCTCCATCCGGTACACGATCCCCCGCTTCTCACACTCCCCCGCAAAATATTCCCACAGCCTTTTCGCCCGAGGGCTGCGGCACTCATAATAGTTCCCATACCGTTTCCGATACTTTTCCGCCAGCCCTTCCCCCGGAAATAGTTCCTCCAGCTTACGGAAATACCAGTCCCGCTGATTCCCCCGCAGCGTCATGCCGAAGGCCGGGTAGATAAACCTGGCCCCGGCCGCTTCCGCCCGGCGAATGATCTCCCCGATATTCTCCACGCTGTCCTCCAGAAAGGGCAGCACCGGCATCAGCAGGATTCCCGTATACAGTCCGCTTATGCTTAGTCTGTCGATCATCCGCAGTCTTTCCCCCGGCAGGGAAACATGTGGTTCGATCTTTTTTCCCAGATTGTCATCCGCCGTCGTTACCGTGACCTTCAGCAGCACCGGGGAGTGCTCCGCAATGCTTTGCAGGATATCGATATCCCGCTCCAGCAGTGTGCTTTTTGTTGCAACCGCCGCGCCGAACTCAAATGCGTCGCACAGCTCCAGGGCGTGGCGTGTCAGCTCCAGCTTTTTCTCAAAGGGATTGTAAGGATCGCTCATGGCTCCTGTGCCGACCACGCCGCTTTTTGTTTTCCGGCGGAGGTCGTCCCGGATGATCTGCAGTGCGTTTTCCTTGGCCCGCACCCGGTCAAACTCTTCGATCTGATAGCAGTCGGAGCGGCTGTCGCAATAAATACAGCCGTGGCAGCAGCCTTTGTAAATATTCATATTATAATCAATCCCGAACCACTGGGACGGTGCCTTTGTCTTAGTTACGATCGTTTTGGCAGGAATGTATTCCATTTCTTCTTCTCCTCTTACGCCGTAATCGCATTCCCCGTATACAGCTGATAATATTTCCCCTGTTCCTCGATCAGCTGGTCGTGGGTTCCCCGTTCGATGATGCGCCCCTGTTCCAGTACCATGATACAGTCCGAATTGCGTACCGTGGACAGCCGGTGGGCGATCACAAATGTAGTCCTTCCGCTCATCAGCCGGTCCATGCCCTCCTGGATGATCCGCTCCGTCCTCGTATCGATGGAGCTGGTGGCTTCATCCAGGATCAGTACCGGAGGATCCGCCACTGCCGCTCTTGCGATGGCAAGAAGCTGCCTCTGTCCCTGGCTCAGGTTGGCCCCGTCCCCGGTGAGCATGGTATCATACCCGTTGGGAAGCCTTCGGATAAATCCGTCCGCATTGGCCAGCTTTGCCGCTGCCACGATCTCTTCATCCGTGGCGTCCAGCTTGCCGAAACGGATATTTTCCTTCACCGTCCCGGTAAATAAATGGGTATCCTGCAGCACGATTCCAAGAGAACGGCGCAGATCCGCTTTTTGGATCTTATTGACATTGATGTCGTCATACCGGATCTTCCCGTCCTGAATGTCATAGAAACGGTTGATCAGGTTGGTGATCGTGGTCTTGCCTGCCCCGGTAGAACCTACGAAGGCGATCTTCTGCCCCGGCTCCGCAAACAGCTTCACATCATGGAGCACGATCTTGTCATCGTTATATCCAAAATCCACGCCGTCAAATACCACTTTTCCCTTAAGCTCCACGTAGTCCACCGATTTGTCCGCCTGGTGGACGTGCTTCCATGCCCATCTTCCGGTACGCTCCCGGCTTTCCTTAAGCTCTCCGTTCTCCTCGGTCACATTGACCAGGGTCACATAGCCCGCGTCGGTCTCCTCCGGTTCATCCATGAGCTGGAAGATCCGCTCCGCGCCCGCCATGGCCATGACAATGGCGTTCAGCTGCTGGCTGACCTGATTGATCGGCATGCTGAAGCTCTTGTTGAAGGTCAGGAAGCTGGCAAGCCCGCCCAGGGTGAAGCCGCCTACCTTGTTGAGGGCAAGGACTCCGCCCACCATGGCGCAGATCACGTAGCTGATATTTCCGAGCTGGGCGTTGATGGGGCCGAGGAAATTGGCAAATGTATTGGCCCGGTCCGCGCTGACAAAGAGCTTATCATTCAGTTCCTTAAATTCCTTTTTGCTCTCCTCCTCATGGCAGAACACCTTGACCACCTTCTGGCCATTCATCATTTCCTCGATATATCCGTTCACCGCACCCAAATTCCGCTGCTGCTCCAGGAAATATTTTCCGCTGTTTGCGGCGGACTTCTGGGAGCAGAACAGCATCACCGCCACCATGATCAGGGTGACAATGGTCAGCGGAATATTCAGGATCACCATGCTGACGAAGACGCTGACCACAGTAAACGCACTGTTGATGATCTGCGGGATGCTCTGGCTGATCATCTGGCGCAGGGTGTCGATATCATTGGTGTAGACGGACATGATATCGCCGTGCGCATGGGTATCAAAATATTTGATGGGCAGCTTCTGCATATGCGCGAACAGTTCATTTCTCATATCCCGCAGCGTGCCCTGGGTCACCGTCACCATGATCCGGTTGTACGCATAGGTCGAAAGGATCCCCACCGCGTAAAATACGGCCACCCTTCCGATGGCGCGGGCCAGCGGCGTGAAATCCGGCGAATCCGTCAAAAGGAACGGTGTGATATAATCGTCGATCAGATTTTTGGTAAACATGGTTCCCTGGACATTCGCAATGACTCCCAGGAATATGAAGATAAATACGAGCATGCAGTGGATCTTATAGTCCCGGAATACATAGCGCATCAGCCGCGCCAGCAGCTTCCCCGGGTTCTTTACCTGGGGCTTCATTCCTCTCAGTCCTCTATTCATCGGTCCTGGCATGATGCTTCACCTTCCTTTCTGTCAAAATATCCAGCATCGCTTCTATCCTGCTTTCCAGATGTCTTTACAGCGCCTCTTCCGTCTGTCTTTTCGGATTCCTCCGTATCTCTTTTCTCTGCGCTGCTCTCGTGGTCATCTCTCCTGCTGCTTTCATCAAAATCCCCGCCGCCCTGAGTCTGGGACTCATAGACCTCACGGTAGATCTCATTTCCCGCAAGCAGCTCCTCGTGGGTCCCGAAGCCGTCGATCCGGCCTTCCTCCATGACAATGATCCGGTCTGCGTCCTGCACGCTGGAGATCCTCTGGGCAATGATCAGCTTGGTGGTATCCGGGATCTCCTCCCGGAACGCCCGCCGGATCCTGCCGTCTGTGGCCGTATCCACCGCGCTGGTGCTGTCGTCCAGGATCAGAATCTTCGGTTTTTTCAGCAGGGCGCGGGCAATACAGAGCCGCTGCTTCTGACCTCCGGACACGTTACTCCCGCCCTGTTCAATGTGGGTCTGGTATCCGTCCGGGAACCTCCGGATAAATTCATCCGCACAGGCCAGGCGGCAGGCTTCCTCGCACTCCGCATCCGTGGCGTCCGGATTCCCCCACCGGAGATTCTCCAAAATGCTGCCGGAGAAGAGCACATTGTTCTGCAGCACCACGGACACCTGATTCCGCAGCGTTTCCATATCGTATTCCTTGACATTTCTTCCGCCCACCAGCACTTCCCCCTCCGATACATCGTAAAGGCGGCTGATCAGGTTGACCAGGCTGGTCTTGGCGCTTCCGGTTCCCCCGATGATACCGATGGTCTCGCCGGAGCGGATCTCCAGATCAATGTCCTTGAGCACCGGCTCGGCGCTGTCCTTTTTATAGGAAAAATCCACATGGCGGAAGGCAATGCTCCCGTCCGCCACCTCATGAACCGGATGCTCCGGATTGTGCAGATCGCTGGTCTCGCTGAGCACCTCGGAAATACGCCGGATGCTGGCCATGCTCATGGAGATCATGACAAATACCATGGACAGCATCATCAGGCTCATCAGGATATTCATACAGTACGCCAGAAGGCTCATCAGCGCTCCGGTCGTCAGCTCGGAACTGACGATCATCTTCGCCCCCAGCCAGCTGATCAGGATGATGCAGGTGTAGACCGTGAACATCATCAGCGGCGCATTGACGATCACGTTGCATTCCGCCTTTACAAAGATGTTGTAAATGTTCTGGCTGGCCCGCTGAAACTTGCTGGTCTCCTGCTCCTCCCGTACATACGCCTTCACCACCCGGACCGCAGATACATTTTCCTGGACAGAGGCATTTAGCTCATCATACTTGGGAAATGCCTGCTGGAAAAATCCGGTGGCATGGCGGATGATAAAAAACAAGATCACGCCCAGGATGATGACCGCCGCCAGATAAATGCTGGACAGCCTTGCGTTGATGCTGAATGCCATGATCATGGCGCAGAGCATGCTGGCGGGCGCACGGGTGAACATCCGCAGGATCATCTGATATGCGTTCTGCAGGTTCGTCACGTCGGTGGTCAGACGGGTGACCAGACCGGCGGTGCTGTATTTGTCTATATTGGCAAATGAAAATGTCTGGATGTGGTTGAACATGGATTCCCGCAGATTCTTCGCGAATCCGGCGGATGCCTTCGCGCCATACCGTCCTCCCGCCATCCCGGCAAAAAGACCGATGGCCGCGGCTGCCACCATCAGCCCTCCTACCCTGTAAATGTGTCCGATGTTCCCCGCGTTGACGCCGTCGTCGATGATCGACGCCATCAGAAACGGGATCAGCGTCTCCATCAAAACCTCCAGGAGCATAAACATGGGAGTCGCGATGGACGCTCGCTTGTATTCCTTTACTTCCTTTAATAAAGTCCTGATCATAGGGCTTCCTCCTTCCTGCTGCTTTCCCTGATGCCTGAATCCGGATCAGCTCTTTTCAATATTCTCCCGGATCCGGCGGATGACTTTCAGGAAAACCTGCGCATCCTGTTCGTCAATCCCCTCCAATATACCGGAATTCATCTCGGCGATCATATTCTCAATGGTCTCATGGGACTGGATCCCTTTCTCTGTCAAGAGCACCTTTTTCAGCCTTGCATCGCATTCCACAAATTCCCGGCGGACCAGTCCTTTCTTTTCCATCAGCTGAATGCTGTTGGTCACAGTAGACCTTCCCACCAGGAAATATTTCTCGATGTCCTTCTGATAAATGTCCCTCTCCCTGTTCTCATAGAGAAAGCGGATGATCCAGCCGTGGCTCAGCGTGATCTCGTCAATGCCCTCCGCCTTGACTCCAGCCTCCAGCCTCCGGGACATCATATGCTCTGTCCTGTGTATCTCAAACCCCACCTGTTCGTTGATACTGTGTCTGTCCTTCATATGTATTCACCTCCTGTCCTCAAAGATCCCTATAAAAATCCGTTTATGTTCATTAGTAGAACTGTTTGTTCGGCTGATTGTTCGCTGTGCATATTGTTCGTATATAAAACAATTAGCTCACAAAACATATTTTACCACTTCAAGCTCATTTGTCAATACTTTTTTTCGGAATCGGTATGGGAACAATGCGATTCACAGCCGCTTCGCACACAGCGCAAAAAACTGCCGGGAAATGCTGTTTTTATCTCACATTTCCCGGCAGTCCGCCTTGACTATGTATTCGGTTTTAATTTTTTGCAAGTGTAAACCGGTCTACCAGCTGCTTCAAGCCCACAGCCTCTGCTGAAAGCTCTTCGCTGGCTGCCGCGCTCTCCTCGGCCGTAGCGCTGTTGCTCTGTACGACCGTAGCGATCTGGTTGATCCCGTCGTTGACCTGCTGAACCGCGTCTGACTGGTCGTTGGACACGGACGCGATCTGGTCAATGGATTCTACCATGGACTGGATACTTGCTACAACCTCTCCAAGGGCATCCGCCGTATTCTTCGCGATCTCGGCCCCGGTCTGCACTGCCTCTGTAGAATGGGCAATGAGCACGGATGTATTCTTGGACGCCTCCGCAGATTTGCTTGCCAGGTTGCGCACCTCGTCTGCCACAACCGCAAAGCCCTTGCCGGCTTCTCCTGCCCTGGCCGCCTCTACTGCCGCGTTCAACGCCAGGATATTGGTCTGGAACGCAATATCCTCGATGGTCTTGATGATCTTTCCGATCTCATCCGAACTGGAGTGAATCCGCGTCATGGCATTCATCAGTTCCTGCATCTGGCTGTTGCAGGTGGAAACTGCTTCTCCCACGTGATGGGTCTGCTGACGGACATCCAGCGCGCCCGCCGCGGTATCCTTCACCTGGCCGGAAATCTCACTCATCTGCGCCGCAAGCTGCTGTACGGAGCTGGCCTGTTCCACTGACCCCTGGCTCAGATTCTGGGCACTGGAGGACACCTGGCCGCTGGCGTTGGAAACCTCGTCGGCAGAATCATTGATCTGGCGCAGGATATCGCTCAGCTGTACTTTCAGATTGCGCATGGAGACCAGGATACTCTGGAAATCCCCCACATATGCCTCCCTGTTCCGGGACTGGATATCCAGATTCTGGTTGGCCATCTCTTTCAGCAGATAGCCGATGTCATGGATAATAGCAGACAGTCCGGTTACCAGCTCTGCCGTGGATTCCGTCAGCACGCCGGTCTCGTCCTTGCTGACCACCTCCGGAACCGGAGATTCCAGGTCCCCTTCCACCAGCAGGCGCATACGCTCCGCGCAGGCTTTCATAGGCCGCCCAATGCTGTTTGCCAGCCTCAGGGCTACAATGATGGAAGCCAGGATCGCAAGCACCATCATGACCAGGTTGAACCCGATGTCAAAATACATGGAAGAAAGATAATCTGACTTCGGCGCAACCACTGCCACGCTCCACCCGGCCGTACCGTTGACCGGAGCATAAGCCGCAAACATCCCTTTCTTTCCGCTCTTGTAGCTTCCGAAGCCGTTCTTGCCCTCCCGCATGGCCGCATGGATCTCTGCCAGCTCCTTTAAGGAAGAATCGCTCTGTGCTTCATTTTCAATATTCTGGACTGTGATGGTCTCCAGCGTGGTGTCTGCAATGGTATCCCCGGTGCTGTTGATCATATAGGCCCGGCTGTTCTCACTGACACTAATCGAGGAAACAATGTCATTGAGAAATGTTTCGTTAGGCACGAAGTAAACGACTCCCGCGATCCCGGCGCCCTTCTCTCCTCCTTCATAGATCGGCGCCGCCACCATGATCGACAGTTCTCCCGTCACCTTGCTGATCAGCGGCTCGGATACGTAGACATTGCCCTGCATGGCCTGTCTGACATATTCGCGGTCGGAATAGTCATTTCCATCGAAAATACTGATGCCGTCCGCGCCCACAATATTCCCCCTCTGGAAATTGTGCATGCTGGCCCTTTCATCGATGATGGAGCGTTTTTCATCCAAAGGGACCTCTTCATCAAGCAGCTGCGCAATGCATCCTGTGTCCATAGCGACATTCTTGTAGGCAGTCAACTCCTGTTCAATACGCTCCGCTGCCAGAGTTGCAGTCTCACTCATCATTTGATCCACAGTCGAAATGGTGCTGTTGTAATTGAGGGTAATGCTGGACGCACCCACAACGAGCTGTGTAGCCAGGACCGTCACCATCAAACAGAGGGTGATTTTTGTCCGAATGCTTTTCATTTCTTTTTTACCTCCTGTTTTTGCTGTCGAGTAGATGTGGGGATTGCTCCCCACACCCCTCTACGGAACCGGACGTGCGGCTTTCCCGCATCCGGCTCTTTGCAAAGTTAATTGTTCTTCAACTGTCATAGACACTCACATATATTTTC
>CATLCV010000178.1 GCA_949893755.1 uncultured Lachnospiraceae bacterium
GAAAGCCCCCACAAGAATGCCGGCGATTCCCCCCATCAAAATCGTTCCCAGGGCAATGAGCAGCGTACTCCCTGCCCCTGACAGCACACGGCTCAGGATATCCCGGCCGAACTGATCCGTACCGAATATGTGCAAAAGGCTGGGCGGCTGGAGCTTTAAGGAGCCCTGCATGGCCTCCGGGTCGTATGGAGTCCAGACGAAGCCCAGCAGGATCAACGCCAGCATGAAAACCGTAATCACTGCACCAAGTATGAAATTACAGGAGGTTATCTTTCGTTTCATGTTTTGCCTACTCCTTTCCTGCTCACACTTCAATCCTCTTATCCAGCTTATGATACAGCAAGTCTACCAGCGTATTCATCACCAGTGTCACCACCGCAATCAATACGATGATCGCCTCCACCACCGGATAGTCCCGTTTGGAGATCGAACCGATCAGCGTCCTGCCGATCCCCGGAATCCCGAATACATGCTCCACAACGATACTGTTTGCGATCATATCGGCAACCGCCATTCCCAGAAATGTGACCACCGGGACGATCCCGTTCCGAAATGCATGGCACAGCAGAACTCTCCACGGGCTGTTGCCCCGGCTGTAGGCGGTCCGCACATAGTCCTGGTGCATTTCCGCGATCAGAGAGTTCCGAAGCATTTTCGTCGTCATGGCGGCCCTGGGAAGGGCGATCGCCAGGGACGGAAGGATCAGATAGCCAAGAAATCCTGACACACTCTCCGTATAAGACACATATCCCCCCGGAGTAAACCAGCGGAATACCAGGCCGAAGATCACGGTAAATATGATCCCGACGAAAAACGGCGGGATGGACATGGTCACCTGATTGAGGATCAAAAACATCCGGTCGAAAAAATGGTTCTCATACCGGACACTCAGAATGCTTACCGGAACAGACAAAAGCAGCGTAAAGCAAAATGCAAGAACCGTCATGGCAACCGTGATGGGAAGCTTGTCCCCGATCATCTCCCGAACCGGGATCTGATAAAAATAGGAACTGCCCATATCCCCTGCCAGAAAATCCTTTCCCCACTGTACATAGCGCTCCGGCAGAGGGCGGTTGAGCCCCATTTCCTCCCGCAGTGCCTGCACTTTGCTTTCCGTTGCTTCCGTGCCAAGGATAGTCCTGGCCGGATCTCCCGGGATCACTTCAAATGCAAAGAAGGCAAGTATACTGACAATTAATAATGTGATTATAAGACCAATGATTTTTTTGATAATATATTTCATACCTGCCTCCTGTTGATTGCTCTTGCAGTTTATACGTTTTCGTACGTAAATGCGCTATCCTGTGCTGAGTAGTTACAATTCTCCTACTCTACTGCATAAATGGTAGACATATCCTGCACATACAGCGGATAGAACTTATATCCGTCGAACCGGTCGCTGATCGCGACCATATTTGCCAGATCCTGGATATATACGTTTGCCGCACGCTCGGTCAGGATTCCTTCCGCCTCTTTATACAGCTTTACCTTCTCGTCTTCATCTGTGGTCGCGATTGCTTCCTGGAAGACCCTGTCATATTCCTCATCGCTGAACTTGATGAAATTCCCGTGGCCGTCTGTCGTAAAGCGTTCCAGCATTGCACGAGCGGACAGGTTGGAAGCGTCCACTCCGACCACCGTAGATTCAAATTCGCTGTTGGCATAGACATCCTCCAGCCATGCTTCCCACTCTACCGGCTTGATGGTCGCATTGACGCCAATGTTTTTCAGCTGCTCCACGATCACCTGAGCCGTGTCCACATGGGGCTTGTCCGCCGCGCTGACCGTGATCTCCAGATCAAATCCATCGGCATATCCGGCTTCCTTCAGAAGTTCCTTTGCCTTCTCATAGTCTTGCTCATAGTATGTGGAATATTCCTCGTCAAAATACTTTTTCAGCCCCGGATACATGCTGGTTCCGATCCGCGCCCCTTTTCCGTCCGCGATCATATCCATGATCTCCTGAGGATCAATGGCATAGCAGAGCGCCTGCCGTACCTTCTCGTTGTTCAGCGGTTCCACGGAATTGTTCAGATACAACGCCTGCACCAGGTTCATGGTTCCCTCTTCCACATGGAAGCCTTCTGTCAGCTCCGCCGCCTGGCTGGTCGTCAGCCGCATGGCCATATCGATCGAACCGCCTTTTAAGTTGGTCACCAGCATATCGGCATCCGCCACTACCCGAAATTCTACCTCATCCAGATGCGCCTTTTCTCCCCAGTAGTCCTCATTTTTCACAATGATCACATTTTCCTGGGGATTCCGGGAATCATACTTAAAGGGGCCGGTCCCGATGGGATCCGTCTCCAGCTCTTCATAATCCTTCGGCACGATGGCGGTGGTCATGTACGCCAGAAATTCCGTATTGGCCTCTGACAGATGGATCTCTACCGTCTTCTCATCCGGAATCTCCACACTCTCCACAATAGAATACGCCGATACCAATGGATCCCCATTTGACGTATCGGCGCATTTATCGATTGAATATTTAACATCCTCGGCAGTCACAGTTTCCCCATTGTGAAACTTCACGCCGTCGCGAAGTGTAAAGGTATACACCTTCGCGTCCTCGGAAATCTCATAGGACTCTGCGAGTGCTTCGACCAGATTCCCATCACTGTCCGGTTTTACCAGACCTTCATAAATGTTAAATAAAACCTCTTTTGTTCCTGCCGATACTGCTCTGTGTGGGTCAAGACTGTCGAGATCCTGGGAAATACCAACCTTGATACTTCCGCCCTCGACCGGGTTTTTACTGTTCGGAAGCTCATTCTCCGTTGTAGACTCGGGCTCCTTCTTGTCACCTGAGCATCCGCTCAGTGCAACAGATACTGCCATCGTAAGCATCAAAAGAATACTTGTGATTCTTCTTTTCATGTTCTGTCTCCTTCTTCAAATAACCTTCATTATTTAATTGTCAAATATATTTTAAAGGAAGAAATGCGGTTTGGCAAGTTTTTATTTGGGTACAATTTTATCTGATTTTTTCCACAAAGTAATGAAACTATTGACTAATGCCTCCTCTTTTTACACCTGTCTCTTCCCTGAGCGCAGTCTGTTCGCTGATATAAATAGTCTCTTTTTCCTTCGTCTGTTTATCTTCACGTATGATCTTATTAATTTCGTATCGTTTGGATAAATGGCGGAAAAATAAGTCTCTTTCTCTGTCATCCTGATAGGTTGCCATAAAAGAATTGCAATGATAGACATTTCTCTTGTCCGCAGATTTCACAAGTCCGAGGTGTAAAATTACATTTTCACGTTCATGCACCATAAGGTAATCACAATAAAAGTCTGTTCCCATATTCTCCGTCTTTTCATATAAGTACAGTTTTGAATATGAGTAAAACATTTCTTTCAGAAGATATAGATTATTCAGTTTACGGTAAATCATTTCCAGCATAATTTTTTGTTTTTCTTCTGTCCGGTAGTATTTCCTGACTAATTTTTCTATGGAATTAATCGTCAAACGCTTTTTCTTTATGGAATACGCTCCATAATCTCCAGAAAACTGATTCGGCCTGCCAATATACTGCATTCCCATCAAATGGGGGATTTTCAATTCTGAATTTGTCAGAAAAAGCACTCGTTTAGTTGTATATATATGATAATCATATTTGCACAAAATATCTTTCGTATTCTGGAAAATATCCAAAAGTGTCCGCATCTCATCCCCCCTGTTATCAACGAAAAAAATACATCGATCAAAAAAAGAAAATGCCTGGGCGGTCAGGCTCAGGCTTGATTTTCTTTTTTAGAATTGCAATTCCTGCTTATTTGAACTATTCATGTTCAATAAAACTGGGAGCAGTCCTATGATCATTCCATAGGAAGAGACGACCTTTGTATCTTTATTGTCCGCAAAGTCGGAACGGGTAGCTCCTCTCTGTCGCCGCAAAAGCACTTAAGCTTTTCATTAACTACAATCTAACATAGAAACTTGGCAGTGTCAACTTATTTTTTTCCCGCTATGATCTGACTCAGCCTGTCATACATCCGCGCTGTCACAGGAACCTGCACTCCCAGACGGGCGGCTTCTCTCACCAGGTATCCGCTGAAGGTCTCGAGCTCTGTCTCTTTTCCTGCCCATACATCCCTCTGCAGAGAACTGGTGGCATCCTCTGACAGTTCTTCATAAAACCGTTTGATGATCTTTTCCGCTTCCTCTTTCTGGATCTTGACACCTTTGGCTGCCGCGACCTCATATGCCTCATAAACAAGCTGCTCATATTCTTCCGCCTTATCCGGGTCTCTGCGCAGTTCTCCGATCGTGTTGTTATAGCAGGCAGTGGAGACATTATACGCACAGTTCAAGATATATTTTTTCCAGACATCCAATTCAATATCTTTTGAGATCTTATGGTGGATCCCCGCGTTTCGTAAAGTCTCTGAGACCTGCTTTACCGCGTATGCTTCTTCCTCTTTCCTGGTTCCGATCCGCAGGCTTGCAAAGTTCCCCTGCTGGGTAATGGAATGATCCGGATTCGCAAACGCGACGATATAGATCAATGTATCTATTACAATCCCATTTTTCAGATATTCCCGCACCCGATCCCCTGCATCCGCCCCGTTCATGACCGGGATGATGACCGTATCCTTCTTCACGATTCCTCTGATCTGATCGCACACCTCTTCCAGAGAATAGTTTTTGACACAAATAAATATATAATCCTGGGGCTCCATCTGGTCTGCGGAGAATACCACCTGATGAGGCATCACTGATAGCTCGCCATGAAAATCACTGTGTACCCTGATCCCTGCTCTGCGGATCGCTTCTCCCCGTCCGCCTCTTGCAGCGACTGTCACATTGGGGTATTCCGCCGCCAGCATTGCGGCCATATATCCCCCTACTCCGCCAATTCCGATCACTGCGATCTTCTTACTTTTAAGTTCCTGCTGTTCCATCCTTTATCCCACCTTACTCAGGAACTATACAAAAATAACTTGCCTTTTTATACAGTTCCTTATATTTTATTTTCTGCTTCCTATCATATTCGATTTCAGCTCGCTTGTACAGAATAATATTTTTCCACCTGTACGGTAATCCGGAAGGGGCTGTCGGGAAATAGCTGTATAACTGCAAGACATTGCTATGATTATAATGCCGCATAACAATATCTTGTGGGCATTCTGCATTTCCCGACAGCCCCTTTGGGATTAGATCCACAACGACAAAAGACTGCCGTTAAATTTTGCGGCAGTCTCTTGTTTCTCGAATATTTCCAGCGCAGCATTGCAGAAACAACAGGCGCAGAATTCACTGTTAGCTACGCAATGCCACACTGATACTTCGCAGAAATAAATCCGTTCAGGCGAATTTCATTACCTCTAAAAATGAAGCTCTGTACGCTGGATCAGATCCTTCTGCAGCGGCTTGCCAAGCTCCACAAAGTAAGCGCTGTATCCGGCAACACGCACCAGCATATCCTTATAATCTTCCGGTTTTTTCTGAGCGGCTCTCATCGTGGCTGAGCTCATGATGTTGAACTGTACATGCATGGGCTTCTTCGCAATATACTCGTCGATGAAGCTCACCAGATTGTCTCTGCCCTCAACACCTGCTACAGATTCCTGTGGGAATTTCAGGTTCATCAAGGTTCCGTTTGTGGCAAGGCTGTGGTCAACCTTGGCAAGTGAATTGACCACTGCTGTCGGTCCGTTGATATCGTGTGAGCAGCAGTCTGTATGGACCGGCCCCATATTATCCGAAATCGCTTCCCCCTTCTTCCGTCCGTCAACGGAAGCATTCGTGTTCATACCCATTGCGACATTTGCGTTGACTGAATATACGCCGGGGCTGAAAATTCCGCCTCTCGGATTCTTTCTTCCGCTGATATGCCTGCAGTAGCATTCAAACATGAACTTGAACAGTTCATCTGCATAATCATCGTCATTCCCGTAATGGTGAACCTTGGAGCTGTTTACATACGCATACAGCTTCTCATAGCCCTTCCAGTTATTCTTCACCGCATCCAGCAACTCCGCGCCTGTGCAGCGCTTCTCGTCAAAGATCAGCTGTTTGATGGATGCCAGCGAGTCCGCGCAGGTCGCCATACCGCTTGCCTGCGGTCCTGTACCGTTATACTTTGCCCCGCCTTCGGTTACATCTCTGCCGGAAGCGATACAGTCCTCATAGAACATGGACAGATACGGAAGCGGCTTGATCTCTCTGTGGATGTTGTCGATGATGCACAGGCTGCTGCACATCTGATCGGTCCAGTACTCAAACTGCGTATCCACGCTTGCAAGCACCTCGTCGAAGCTCTGATAGGTCTCCAGGCTTCCGGAATCCGGCCCGAGCTGCTTGCCGGTGTTCAGGCTGCGTCCCCCGTTCAATACCATTTCCATCATCTTCGGTGTATTCACATATGCGGCGTCATGCCATCCATACTCTTTTCCAGGAAGGCTGATCTCCACACATCCGACCACGCAATAGTCTCTCGCTTCTTCCAGAGACATGCCCTTCTTCATCATGCCCTTGATGGCAGGCTCGTCATTAAAAAGCTTCGGATGCCCGTAACCGGCACGGATGCATTCCACGGTTTTGATCTTCAGCTCATAAGGCGTCCCCTCATGCATACGCACGCAGACCCATGGATTCATCATCCGTGTATGGGCCGAGCCTTCCAGCATCAGCATCGTCAGGTCATTCGTAGCATCTCTGCCCTCTTTATCCATTCCGCCGATCGTCAGGGATTCCCCGCCGAATCCACGGCCGTTGCGCAGTGCCATGCTGCCCTTATCCTTCAGCTTGGTCGGGTTGTTCATCTTCACATATTCCACCTCGATCAGCTCCAGCGCAAATTCTTTGCTGATCGTATGATTTTTCATATCTGCCTCATAGAACGGATACAGCCACTGGTCCATACGTCCGTAGGAAATGGAATGTCCGTTGCTCTCTACCTGGATCAGAGCTGTTGCAATGTTGAATAACTGCATCGCCTGCCAGAATGTCTTCGGTGCGCCGCCGGCTACCGCATGGCAGTTTTCTGCGATCGCGAGGAGCTCTTCCTTCCGCATTTCATCCGTTTCTTTTGCGGCCATCTCCTCCGCCAGCACAGCATAACGTTCGGTATACTTCTTCGCTGCCTGGTGCATGATGATCGCTGCCTGATAGAAATCTCTCTTGCTGCCGTATTCCGGATCTCTCTTGCTGATCTCGGCAAGCTTTTCTTCTGCCTCTTTGATCAGCCCGTCAAAGCCGAGACTCATAAGCCTTGGATAGTCGATCGCCAGATGCCCTGTTCCGGCATAATGGTAGAGGTTTGTCTGGAAAATCTTCTCTCCTACCTCCGAGCCCTTCTTCTGATCCTCGTCCAGCCTGGCGTTGACAGCATCGTCAATGGTCTTGCCCTGCCACCACTTGCAAAGCTCCACCGTCTCCTGACGTTCCTCGTCATTTCTGAAATAGAACTGGTCATGATCGCGCTCTTCAAACGGAGAATGCAGCACTTCTTCGATGATCCAGTTTACGGAAAATTCCGGATAGATCGGAGATGCCTTTGCCGGCGCTGCGATCTCTCCCACGATCAGGTCTTCATCATAAATATAAAGGGTCGTGTTCAGAAGTACATTCTCAAATGCATATGCACATACAAGCTTTCTGGAAAGTCCTGATTTTTCATATTTCTTGTAGGTTTCTGTGACCAGTCTCAGTCTCTCCACATCGATGTCATAATTCCGGTCCAGGAATGTCTGTCTCAGATGGTTGACACGCGGAAACGGCGACCAGTCCTCGTGATGAACCTGATATCCAAGACTGTAGGTCTTGTCAAAAGGTTCTGTTCCGCGTGCGGTTGTGTGTGTTTGCTCTTTCATTTTAGCTCCTCCTTCATGATATGTTTATTTTTATTTCAGATCATTCTTTTTCCTTCGTTCCTACCAGACAGTGAATCCCCCGGCTGTTGAAATATTCCGCGATCTTTGATACATGCTTCTGAAACTGCTTTCGGTTCACCTTTACGCCTTCCATTTTGTACGGAAGATCCAGGGATGCATATTTTTCTTCTCCAAGCCTCATAAAACTCAAAAGCTGAAGGGTCCTGACCCTTCCTTTCATCCCGTCCAGTATAAAGTCTGCCGTAGCTTCCAGATTTTCCGCGCTGTCATTTACATTGGGGATCACAGGGATCCGCAGGATCAGTTCTCGGTTCTCCTCTGCCAGACGCTTTAAGTTCTCCAGGATCTTCTCATTATGTACCCCGGTATACTTCTTATGGAGATCTGAATCCATATGCTTGATGTCAGAAATGAGCAGGTCTGCAAAGGGCAGTATTTTTTCTACCTCTTTCCATTCTCCGTAAAAAGTAGATTCAAAGCATGTATGGATCCCCTCTTCCTTGCAGGCTTTCATAAGCTCCGCCGCAAAATCAGCCTGCACCAGAGGATCTCCGCCCGAGATCGTCACGCCTCCGCCCGAGCTGTCGTAATAGCCCTTGTCCTTGAGGATCTCATTCATACAGTCTTCCACCGACATGTTCTTTCCCCACTTCTTGATCGCGTCTGACGGGCAGGCATCATAGCATGCAAGGCAATTTGTACACCTGCTCCGGTCGATGGAACCGATCCTCCCCCGCTTAAAAAGGATCACCTCTTCCTGCGGACAGGCATCTTCACACATTCCGCAGTTCTTCCGCAGGATACATTGAGATTTGTAGATTCCAGGCTCGCTCTGCATCTTCCAGCTTTCGGGATTACTGCACCATTCACATCTCAGCGGACACCCTTTCAAAAACAATTCCGTACGCAGGCCTGGTCCGTCGTGGATCGTGAAGCGCTGAATATTAAAAATAATTCCTTGCTGTGACAATTTTTCTTCCTTTCCTCCTGTGCCGTTTACTCGTTTCTTTATTAATGAAAGTATACCAAATGTCCTGATTCCTTTAAATCAGCCGTTCGCACTATTTTATATAAGGAATGTTCCCTATCTCCTGCTCTCCATCCACTTATAGAGCTGAAGCCGGCTGTTGACGCCGCATTTCATATAGATATTCTGAACATGCTTTTTCACGGTATGGTAGCTTACGATCAGTTCGTCCGCAATGGCCTGATAGGTCAGCCCCTTGTGCATCAGCTCCGCCACACGCAGTTCCGCGGGTGTAAGCGGCAGAGGATTCCCTGTAAATTCCGCGTCCTTTTTCTTTTCCTTCGCGGAAATCGTGATCCAGTGATAACGGTCTATGATCCCGTTTGAATAGCTCTGGTCATAGGTATATATTTTAAAAATGTAATTTTTGATCACACGGGTCCGGACGGAATTTTCCGTAACCGCCTCCTCCGTGTCCCCCAGCAGAAACGGAAGCCAGCTGCAGGGGGCTGTACTGCTGATCTGCTCTTCTATGGCGCTTCCCAGGATATCCTTCAGATACTCCTGGGCCGTCTTGTTGTAGCTCATGATATGCATAAAATCATCCGTCACGAGATACGCCTTCTCGCCGGACTGTATGATCTCACTTTGAATATTCGCGACGATCTTAGCCTGTTCGTACTTTTTAAAATTCTTATAAGCATTGGCAAGATATACGTAGATTTTATTAAGCTTCTCGATCTCTTCCTCCGAAAAATCGCCGTCTTCTTTGCTTTTAAAAAAAGAGACCTGGATATATGCGTTGATCCCAAATGCCATTGTCACACTGTAATATGCCTGGAAATTTTCTTCTAAAAATCTGACATACGCGGAATGGCTGTAATCCTCTGCGCGGATGATGTCCGTTGACTTATACAGTCTTGGAGTTACATTAAAATAAGTCAGATGATCACGGACTGCCTCTTCATGAAGCACGTACCTGACCACATCATTTGCAATATACTTCCTGTATGGATGGGAGTCGCTGTCAAGAAGCACCCCGTTTCGATGTGTCCAGGAGAGAAATGTCCCCTCCGTGTCAAAATAAGAGATCAAAACATCCCGCAGTCCGAAATTCCGTTCCAGAGAATCCAGCAGAACAACTCCAAAAAATTCTCTCGCAGAAATCTGGTGCTCCGACATTTCCGAGAAAAAATTCATACGCCCTTCATCTTCGTATATCATACCATGCTCCTTCCATACTCAATCTACATTAGGGACAGCATCCCGAAAAAATCAAAATACTGTCCCCAATGTGATATTTTACATTGCCTTTTTATACAATGCAATCATATCTCTGATATTCGTCTGTCTCGGATTTGCCAGGACATTGGCGCTCTTCATGGCATCCTCCGCCATCGCTTCGATCTTATCCTCTGTCACACCGATCTCCGACAGCGACGCCGGGATTCCAAGATCTGCATTTAATTCCCTGATCTCGTCGATCAGCATCTTCGGTTCGAACCGGGAAGCAGGTTCCTTTTTCCTGCTGATATAGTGATAGATCTTCTCATACCGTCCATTGTCGGCCAACCCGTTATATTCCATGACCGTCGGCAGGAGCACCGCATTGGCGATGCCGTGAGCCACGTGGAAATAAGCGCTCACCGGATGGCTCATGGCATGCACATTGCCAAGCTTTGCCCAGGCAAATGCGATCCCAGCGAAATTGCTCCCCAGCATCATCGCACATGCCGCCTCTTCATTCTTTCTGTTTGCGACAAACTGGCGGATATTTCCTCCGATCAGCTCCATTGCCTTTTCGGCCATGGCATCTGTAAAGGGTGTCGCGAAATCCGAAATATATGCCTCCACCGCATGGATCAGCGCATCCACCCCACAGGATGCCGCAATGGACGCCGGAGCCGTCATGATCAGCTCCGGGTCCAGAACCGCATACTTGGGAAGAATCTCATAGCTGATCACCGAAAGCTTATAATTTCTGGACTCATCCGTGATCACTGCGGACGCAGTCACCTCGCTCCCTGTACCTGCCGTAGTCGGAATCGCGGTCACAGGTACGATCGGGCCCGGAACCTTATGGAGCCCTTCATAATCCGTGATCTTTCCGCCGTAATTCGCCAGCACGCCGACTGCCTTGGCCACATCGATGGAGCTTCCTCCCCCCAGCGCTACGATACTCCCGGCCCCGCACTCTTTGTAGAGAGCCGCAGCCTGATTTACGATCTCTACAGTGGGGTTGGGAACCACGTCCAGAAATAACGTGCACGTGATATTGCCCGCTTCGATGATATCCTGAACCTTTTTTACAACTCCGATGCTTTCCAGCCCTCTGTCGGAAACCAGTAATACATGATCCGACTGATCTGCCTTCAAGATCTCCGGAAGCTTTTTCAAGCTTCCGACTCCAAACTCAATATTCTGAGGTATTTTAAAATTAAAATCCTTCATAGTACCTCCTTATCCTGACCCGCATATCAATCAATCTGCGGTTTCAATGTCTGTAATCTGCCGTTGGTACGCTGATTATATTCCGCGATATTTTCTACGATCTTGCCCAGGGTCGGACACACGGTAACCCCCGCTTCTTTTAAGGCCGCAACCTTGGATTTCACGGTTCCCATGCCTCCGCTGACGATGGCCCCCGCATGGCCCATCCGCTTATTTTCCGGAGCATACATTCCTGCGATGTAAGCATAGACTGGTTTTTTCAGTCCCAGCTCTTTGATCCTGGCGGCCGCCATCTCTTCACTGGTTCCTCCGATCTCCCCGATGATGACGATCGCGTCTGTGTCGTCATCTTTTGCAAAATACTCCAGTACGTCCGCATGGTTCATTCCAATGATCGAGTCTCCGCCGATG
Organism: uncultured Lachnospiraceae bacterium; assembly: GCA_949893755.1. Taxonomy (GTDB): domain Bacteria; phylum Bacillota; class Clostridia; order Lachnospirales; family Lachnospiraceae; genus Schaedlerella. The sequence goes on from CATLCV010000178.1 coordinate 11,669, forward strand.
CCCACACACGTAGACAGTCCGTAGCCTTTAAATGTCAGATTGGAGGCCGTCTCATGGGTCAGTGTGCCGCTCCGGGAAATGATGCCGATATGCCCCTGTCCGTAGATGTAATCCGGCATGATGCCGATCTTTGCCTTACCGGGCGAGATCACCCCGATCGTATTGGGACCCACCACCTTTGCCCCGGTCTGCTTTGCATGATTGACAATATGAAGCGCGTCCATGACCGGAACAAATTCCGTAATGATCACCAGAAGCCGGATCCCCTCATCCAATGCCGCGATCGCCGCGTCATGTACGAACTGCTTGGGGACGATCAGCATCGCTGCCGTGATCTCGGGAAAAGTTTCTCTTGCTTCCGCCACCGTATTGAATACCGGCACGCCTTCCACTTCCTGTCCGCCTTTTCCCGGCGCCACACCAGCCAGAAGCCTGGTGCCGCTTTCCAGTGTACGCTTACAGTGAATGCGTCCCTGCTTTCCTGTGATGCCGATGATCAGCATGGAAGTATCCTGATCGATTAAAATACTCATCTTACCGTGCCTCCTTCATATTCAATAATGCAACAGCCGCTTCATCCGTGGTTCCGAACTTCGTCTGGGCAAAACCAAGCTCCTCGTAGAT
>CATLCV010000179.1 GCA_949893755.1 uncultured Lachnospiraceae bacterium
TGCCGGATGCCCCTCGGGAATCCCGGGAAATAAGAGCTTAAGCAGCGGCCCCATTTTCTTAGAAGCAAGTTCGATCACCCCTGCCCTGGTCGCGATCTCCATCATTCCCACCCAAAAGGACATGACCCCCATCATCGTAATACACAGCGTCACAGCCTCCTTTGCGGAATCCAGCGCCTCATTGGTCACCTCCGGCATCTTCCCGTTAAATGCGCCGAAAATAATCCCCACAATGATCATACCAGCCCAAAGATAATTCATAGACCCTCCCTTTTTCTTTATTCACACGTTCATTCCTCACACTTCCCCATATATCTTTCCACCAGCTCAAAGGGCGCCGGCCCTGTCATCAGCACATCCTTATGAAATTTCTTCTGGGAAAAATCCGTCCCCTTCTCCGCCGCATAGTCTTTTTTCAATTCCAGAAATTCCACGTACCCGATATAATATTTCGCATAATTTCCCGGAGAGCCAAGCACCAGGTCATAGATGCGGTTCACGGTATTCACATCCTGGATCCCGTAATTGGAGAAAAACGCCAGCGCATCCACCCGGCTCCAGCCATCATAATGGATCCCGATATCCGCCAGAGTATACAGTCCGAGGATAATGGAGCTGTTCTTCTGCAAAATGGTTGCCTGCTCCTTCGTGATCGGCGCCAGATAATAGCTGCACATCTCCGCGTAGGTCGCCCATCCCTCGACATAACCGCCGGTATTGAACATACTGCGCACCGGGTCCGGATCCGTTCCCGCATAATACACATTCTGGTACAAATGTCCCGGAAATCCTTCATGCGCCAGCGTCGTAAACAGTGTCAGCGGATTTCCCATATGCGCCTGGTTGACATAGATCACATTTTCCTCATAGCTGTCGATCGCCGGGATCATATAAAACGCGGGACTCAAATTTCCCTGCAGCGCCTCCGGCACATACTTCACGCTGACCGTGGTATCCGGTGCCGTGGGAAATGTCTTCGCGATCTCTTTTTTCAGTCCATTCAAAATGCTGATCGGATTCGCGGTGTCCATAGCCGCCGCCTCATGAGCCTCCTCCGGATTCCCGATCAGAGCCGCCGCTTCCTGGGATACATTTCCTTCCTGAGTATCTCGCACCACATGTTTCATCCTGTCATTCTGCGTAATCCCCAGCACCCGTTCCATGGCCTCCAGATCCTCCACGATCTGCCGCTTCGTCAGATCCTTCATCTCCGACACCGACCGCTCCGATCCCGTAGACACCTTTACGACCTGCTCATAATACTCCTTTCCCTCTGGAAAATAACACAGCCCCTGGTCATTTACCCCCGTCCCCATCAGCGACTGCAACGCCGCGCTGAGCTTCGAATACGCCGGAAGCACATAACTGGTGAGCATCAGCGCATTTCTCTGGATATAGATACTCTTCTCCTTCTCACTCAGCCCTCTCACCTGCCCGATCCGGTCCACAAAGGTGGTGATCAGATAATTACTCTCCCCCATATTCATAAACACCTTGCACTGCTCGATCACCTGCATCGCCGCAGCATCCGACATGAACAGCCCCGCATCCGACTTCGCCTGTTCAAATGCGATCAAAGACTGAAAATACTCCGGCGTCATTTTCATCAGTTCCAGGTAAATATCCACATCCTCCCGGTCATAAAACTGATATTCCGACAACAGTACCGGAAGCTGCGTATGGATCCCGCTGACCAGTCCCAAAGGCTCCTCATACAGCGTAAACTCCGCATTCTCCTTCAGCCGGTCCATATAATAATCCAGCACGTCAAATGTAAGCCGGTTTGTAACCGACAATTGCTCCGGATCAAATTCCTCCATTGCGCGCCGGATATTTTCCACAGAAGCCAGTTTCCTGTTCTCATCCGTTTCAAATGTCCCAAACGTCACCGGCGCTTCCCGTATCCCAAATTCCTCCGGATTCCGCAGTGTATAATGAAGGTTGACCGTATTGGAAGCCGTTTCCTGACAGAACAGCTCATTTGTAAATTTTTCAAACGCCAGGTTTGTCTCCTCCGCTGTCTGCTTCTGACATCCCGGCAAAAAAAAGGAGACCAAAAGTCCGATCAAAATTACAAAAACAAGCCGGGCTGATTTTCTTCCCGCAATGTATTTCTGAAATATCGACATAGACACTCCGAAAATTTTCTTTAGTTCATATCTATGCCCGCGAAAAAATGATTATTCTGTTGAGACAAACTGTATTTTGAGAATCATAACAATCACAGAGGAGGTTCTAAACACCCCCTCCTTCCTCATAAAAATTAGAGAGCATCTTTCGAAAAAATGAGGTTTCCCATGCAGCTGTTCCTCTACATATCTGATTTTATCGTCCCCTTCCTGATCCTTGCCATCGTTGCCTACGGCATCCTGCAGGAAGTCAGCGTATACGACAATTTTATCATCGGCGCGCGAAATGGTTTTCTCACCGTCATCAAGATCATGCCCACCCTCATCGGCCTGATGGTAGCCGTAGGGATCCTCCGCGCCTCCGGATTTCTCGACTTTATCTCCCGTATCATCGGCCATTTCACTGCCCGCATCGGATTTCCCGGCGAGCTGGTGCCCCTGTCCATTGTGAAAATGTTCTCCTCCTCCGCAGCCACCGGCCTGCTCCTGGACATTTACAAGGACTCCGGCACAGATTCCCTGTGCGGACGGATCGCCTCCATCTCCATGTCCTGCACCGAGACCATTTTCTATACCATGAGCGTTTACTTCATGACCGCAAAAGTCACAAAAACCCGCTACACCCTGCCCGGCGCCCTCATCGCCACCCTGGCCGGGCTGGCCGCAAGCGTATTCCTGGCAATGCAGTACGCCTGAGACCACAGCTTTACCGGCCGGATGCCTTGCTGCAAAGCATCTGACCAGTAAAAGGGTTGTTTCAGGCATCCAGCCGGAATCCTTCTTGTCTAACACCATTTAGTATGATAAAATGAATTTAACAAACTAAAATGAATATGCGCGGCATCCGGACGGCTGACCCCGGCGATTTCCGCCGCCCGGCACTACATTTGATAAGACCCTCGAAAAACAAAAGGAGGACTCCCCTATGTCCAGCATTACATTAAAAAATCTCAACAAGGCCTACCCAAACGGATTTCTTTCGGTAAAAAATGTTTCTTTATTTATAGAAGACGGCGAATTTGTCACATTCCACGGCCCCAGCGGCTGCGGCAAATCCACGATCCTGCGCATGATCGGCGGCCTGGAGGAGATCACCTCCGGCGAGATCTATCTCGGAGATGTTCTTTTGAACGAGGTACTGCCCCGCGACCGCCGCCTTGCCATGGCCTTTCAGAACTACGCGCTTTACCACGGGCTCAATGTATATGAAAATATCAGCTTAGGGCTGACCCTTCGGGATTTTCCGAAAAATATCATCGACACCCGTGTAAATTCCGCCGTAGAGTTTTTAAAGATCTCACATATTTTAAATAAAAAAATCCGCTCCATCACCGAAGCGGAAAAACAAAAAACTGCCCTTGCTCGGGCCATCGTATGCCATCCCAGCGTATTTCTTGTGGATGAAGATTTTTCCCGTGGAAATCCCCGCCGCCGCGCGGAAATGCTCCGGGACGTCCTGCGCATCAACCAGGAGTTGAAGATCACCACACTCTACATCACCAACGATTACCAGGAGGCCGTGAACCTCAAGAAAAGGATCGTGTTTATGAAAGACGGGGAGATCATTCCGGAAGAGGAATATTTAAGCTGAAAATATTAAGCATCGGACCTCCTGAACGATATGGATTAGGAGGTCCGATTCATTTTTTCCAATTCCGTTTCAATATCCCGCCCGCTATACATAATGCGGATGACTGTAACAGTACCCATTGTTAAGTCAGGAATATAAAGCACAACAAAATTATCAACAGGTAATACCCGCAGTCCTTTGTTGTACCAAGGTTCTCTTTCATACTTTTTAAAACGTTCTGGCATATGATCCAGAGTCAGAATTGCGGATTCAAGACGTTCTAACTGGCCGCCTGCATTTTTGGGTTCCTGAAGCGTAAAAGCCAGATATTCATAAATATTTATCAAATCAAGTTCGGCCTGCTCAGTGAGTTCAATTTTATAAGTCATAAATCATATCTCTCCCGGATTGCAGAAAATACCTGCTCAGCAGGTTTCGTCCGACCTTCCAGCATATCCGAATATCCTTTCTCCAGCTCTGTATTTAACTGCTCTGCATCCATCCTCATTATATTTACAGGCACCTCGGCTGGTAGCTTTACATCAAATGGGATACCTCTATGCAGTATAATCTGTTTGTAAAACATATTGATTGCATTAGAAACCGGAATGCCAAGTGCTGACAAGATATTTTCAGCTTGTTCTTTTACACCTGGTTCGATTCTCGCGTATAAATTTGCTGTTTTAGATGGCATAAATCATTACTCCTCTCAAAAATATATGTAAATCTTTCATCTATAGTAGCATTTTGTCCATACAAAAGCAATACAATATTTTTAACCATATAATGTAGATATACGTTATTGCTACTTTTCACACCCTGACCGTGTGCTCACAGTAACGGTATCCAGCCAGTAATATACCGATATACAATTCCTTACCCATGAACCAAAGCATTATAAATCTCCCGCTTCGGCACTCCCCGGTCCTTTGCCGCCTGTTTCATCGCCTCTTTCCGATCCATCCCCTGGTCCAGGTACATCTGGATATGCTCCTCAATGCCCATCCCCTCCCAGCGGGATCTTTTTTCTTCGTCAACCTCTTCCCGGCTTTTCCCAGCCACCACCAGCACACATTCCCCTTTCGGTTCATTTGCCTCATAATAGGCCGCCGCCTCGCCCAGCGTCGTAAGAAATGCCGTCTCATGCCGTTTCGTCAGCTCCCGGCACACCGTCGCCGGACGCATTTCCCCCAGGTGCTCCCCAAGCAGCCTCAGCGTTTTCACCAGCCGGTGGGGCGCCTCATACAGGATCATCGTCCGCGTCTCCCGCTCCAATTCCTCCAGAACCTGCAGCCGTTCCTTCTTATCACCGGGCAAAAATGCCTCAAACGCAAACCGTCTCGTCTCCCGCCCGGAAATGGTCAGCGCCGTGATACACGCAGCCGGCCCCGGAAGCGAAGTCACAGAAATCCCCGACTCATAACACATTTTCACCAGCTCTTCTCCCGGATCCGAGATCCCCGGCGTCCCCGCGTCCGTCACCAATGCGATATTCTCACCGCTCAGAAGCCGTTCCACCAGCTTCCTGCCCTTTTCGAACTTGTTATATTCATGATAGCTGGTCATCGGCGTCTGTATTTCAAAATGATTCAAAAGCTTGATGCTGTTGCGGGTATCCTCCGCCGCGATCAGATCCACTTCCTTCAAAGTCCGCACGACCCGGAAAGTGATGTCCTCCAGATTCCCGATGGGAGTCGCACATAGATATAACGTTCCTGCCATAATCACACCTCATAAGAACTAAACAACATCCGCACTCATACTGCCTGCTATCAATACATGATCACCGGCGGTTCGATCGTTACTCTTGATTTTCCGCCCTTCATCCCCTCGATCAGCACCATGGTCGGCTCTTTATCCACATAGGGATGCACAAACTGGATCCGCTTCGGTTCGATCTTATACCGGCACATCATATTCAATATTTCCACCAGCCGGAAGGGCTTATGTATCATATAAAATCTGCCCTTGCTCTCCGGCAGGATCCTGGCACTCTCCCGCAGAATATCCTCCAGCGTGCAGAGCACCTCATGCCGCGCGATCGTCCTGGCATCCGACAGATTTTCCAGACCGTGCTGTCCCCGCATATACGGAGGATTCGTCGTAATCACGTCAAAAGAGGCCGTTTTGAAAATCTCCGCCGCCTCTTTGATATCTCCTGTCACTATATCGACTTTTTCCGAAATCCCGTTATACTGCACGCTGCGTCTTGCCATATCCGCGCTTTCCTCCTGGATCTCCAGTCCGGTAAAATGCGCCCCCTTCGTCTTGGCTTCGAGCAAAATGGGAATCACCCCGGTTCCCGTTCCCAGATCCAGCACACGCTCCCCCTTCTTCACCTTCACAAAATCCGTCAAAAGCACCGCGTCCACGCCAAAACAAAACCGCTCCGGATCCTGGATTATCATGTATCCGCTGAGCTGCAGATCATCCAGACGTTCCCCGGGCTTCAAAACCGCATCATTCATTCCGTCATTCCTTTTCCAGCTCCCCAAGCTCCTTGAGTTCTTCCTTGGATACCTTCTGCTTTTTGCGCCTTGGTTTAAAACGAAGGTCGTCCACGTGATATTCCCGGATCTCCTTCTCATCATTTTCCAGATTCACGATCACCTTCACCAGCTTCCGAAGCACACTCAGCGAATGCACGGTCCCTCTGAGCCCGTCCGACGTTGTCACGCTATCTCCCACAGACGGAAGATGACGGTTCAATTCCTCATAAATCTCCTGCTCGTTCGTCAAACAGCACATCAGCCTGCCGCACACCCCCGAAATCTTTGTCGGATTCAGGGACAGGTTCTGTTCCTTTGCCATCCGGATCGACACTGCCGAAAATTCCGACAGATACGTGCTGCAGCACAAGGACCTGCCGCAGATCCCGATCCCGCCTCGGATCTTCGTCTCGTCCCGCACTCCGATCTGCCTCAGCTCGATCCGGGTCCGGAACACGGAAGCCAGATCCTTCACCAGATCCCGGAAATCAATCCGTCCGTCCGCAGTAAAATAAAACAAAACCTTATTGTTATCAAATGTATATTCCGCGTCGATCAGCTTCATTTCCAGACCATGCTTCTGGATCTTCTCCTGACAGATCTGAAATGCTTCTCTTTCCCTTTCCTTATTCTTCTCCACAGTCCGCCTGTCCTGATCCGTCGCAAGACGGATCACCGACTTCAAAGGCTGTACCACCTCTTCATCCTTGACCTCCTTGGGACCGGTGACCACCCATCCATACTCCACACCCCGGGCAGTCTCAACAATCACATGGCTTCCCTGCTCGATCTGAAACTTTCCCGGCGAAAAGAAATAAACCTTCCCCGCCTTCCGGAAGCGCACGCCAATCACCTTTGTCATACTTTCTATTCTCCTTAAAATGTATAGTCTATTATTATTGTATCAGAACAGCAGGCCACAGACCCGTCTGCTATTCTCAATCTAATTCTCTTTAATTGTCAACAGCAGAAGTTCTATGGTAAGTTCAAAGTTTACATTTGCTTTCAGACGCCCCTTTGCCGTCTCAAGCGCATTCAGGATGATCCCGATTCCCTCATAAGAACTCTTTTTCGCCCGCTCCTTGATGTACTTGAGCTGGTCGGAAAAAACGACCCTGTCCACACTCAGCGTTGCCTTATAGATCAGCACATCCCGATACCAGATCGCGATCATATCAAAATAATCGTTGATATCCAGCTTATATTCTGAACACTTTTTCACAGCCTCGATCAGCTCTGCCGTCTCCATCTCATTGATGTCACGCAGCAAATGCACGATCTCCTCTTTGATCTCATTAAAATGCTCGGAGCTTGCAAGAGAGATTGCCTTTCCCATATTCCCCTGCGCAAACGCCGCACAGATGTCCGCCTTATAATCTGGAATCTCCATCTGCTCCATCAGATATTTTTTGATCAGCTGATCCTTGATATTGCGGAGCTTTAAGATCACACATCTGGACCGGATCGTAGGAAGCAGGATTTCCGCATTTTCCGTCAAAAGGATAATGACCGCGTATTCCGGCGGCTCCTCGATCGTTTTCAAAAGCGCGTTCTGCGCCTGGACACTCATCTTGTCCGCATGCGGAACAATATAAATCTTATACCTGCTGGAATACGGCCGGATCACAATATCATTATTCAGCTGTGTCCGAATCTCCTCCACACTGATCGTATTCGGCTTTTCATGCCTGATAAAAATGATATCCGGCTGGTTGCCGCTCATTGCCTGTCTGCAGGAATGGCACCTCCCGCAGGCTTCCCCGTCAGGCTCCCGATTCTCACACTGCAGATCCATTGCAAAAAAATCCGCCAGAAGCCTTTTTCCCGATCCCTTCTCTCCATTCAGAATATACGCGTGCGAAACCTGATCTGAAGCCGAAACATTTTCTATATACTGGATGATATTCTTATGCCCGACAATTTCCTTAAACCCACTCATCTCATCACCTGCTGTCTTTTTATCTTTTCATTGTAACTGTTCCGAACAATGTGCACAAATCCGTCCGCTGCTGTTCCGAATAGTTACTTTTCATGTAAAAATTATCTCATTCCCTTTTGTTTGCTCTATCAGTATAACATATAATTCCTTATTAACATACTTTTTTATAAATTTTATCCCAAAAAAATAGTGGAAATCATTTTACTGTTCACATTTGTTTCTTACTAAAATCACAAATTTCTTTTATATACTGACAGATTTCTCCGATACACTCATCAAAATCCACATTCTGGAACCGTCTCTTAATTCCCGCCGTTTTCAGATTCTTTTCCGAAAAATCCTCCGAATCCGCCAGAAACCGTCTGCACAGCTCCGCATATTTCGGATTGGTCTGCAGGCGTTCCCGCTCCACCGCGCGTAAGAGCCGCAGCCCGTCTTCCACCTCCACATAGATCGGAACCACATTTTCCACACCAAAATAAGCCGTCATCGCCGCATAAGATTCCAGAGTCCCAATCGCAAGATAATAAAATTCCTCCAGGTCGATCTGTCCGTCATCCGCGGTAAAATATTTCCAGATCCCGCATTTCGTATCATAAGACCGCAGCTCGATCACCCGCTTCTTTTCCTGCATTCCCCGCAGAAATTCCTCATTTACAAAATGATATTCCACCCCTTCTGTCTCATTTTCCCGGATCGGCCTGGTCGTATACAGCACAATCTCGCGCAATTGGGGCATCCTCTTTTTCAGCTCCTTAAAAATAGAATCCTTTCCCGAAGCGCTTTTGCCCATAATATAGTAAATTTTTCCCATTCTCGCTTTTCCTTAATCCGTGTCAATTATATATTTGTATGTTTCTATTAAAACGATCCTATGCAAGTCATTGATCATACCTTGCCTAGTATAACGAATAATAAGTAGCTGGAAAATCAGGCAAATGATATGGCTAGTTATTAGTTATTTATTATTCGTTGTACTAGTCATTCCCGGGTTTTATCTGCATCCTCCCGCGGCAGATATACATTAATATACCCATCCTTTACTAAGCCATTGATTTTAAACCCCATATCATGATATTCCCGGATCAGAAGCATAACTTCCTCTGAAATCCTTTCACCGGGAACGACCAAAGGAATCCCCGGCGGGTATAAATATGCGTATTCCATCGAAATAGATCCGGCGCAGGATTCCCAAGGCAGCACGCGGATTTTTTCTTTATTTTCTTTAGCAATATGCTCAATTCCCGCACTAGTAAAAACCTGCTCCAACCTGGGCAGTCCGGCAGATTTCTGCCTGATAGACTCTGTTTTCCCTTTTTCAGGATGGTCCTCTTCCGCTTTGATTCCCATCGATGTCTGATCAGGATTTTTCCTTTCCATGCTGATATAAAAGGAGTGATTTTCCTCATCTAATTTACTGTCAATCTCCTCCAATGCCTGAACAAGCCGCTGAAATCCTTCTTTCGTATCCCCCACCGAAGTCATTGCCAGTACATAATCCCCTGCGGCCATCTCCATCTGCAAATGGTATTGATCCAGGAGCAGTCTGTATAATTCCCTGCCGGAATACTTTGTTCCACTGACAGAAATCACAATTTTAGAATGATCAAAATGCTCCGTCTCGACAATCTGCAAATGCCTCATTTTTTTCAGTTGTTTCCTTGTTTCTTTCAACATATCAACATACTGTTCAAACAAAATATCCTTTTTCTCACTGCACAGCCAGTCAATACAGGCATCAATCCCCGCCATCAACACATAAGAAGGACTGCTTGTCTGAAGAATATGCAGATATTTTTTAATATTTTCCCTGTCTGCCAACTCCCCATTCATATGGATCAGCGCCGTCTGTGTCAAAGAGGGCAGAGTTTTGTGAATACTGTGAATAACTACATCGGCCCCCCTGGTATTTGCATTTTCCGGAAAATACGGATGAAATCCAAAATGCGCCCCATGTGCTTCATCCACGATCAAAGGAATCCCATAAGAATGCACGATCCCTGCAATCTTTTCCACATCCGAAACCACTCCGTCATACGTAGGAGATGTAATTACCACTGCACGGATCCTTTTTCTTTCGATCATTGATGCAGTCTGATCCTCTCCTACTGCCTCTTCATTCATCCCGGAAATTTGATAACCCGATCTTGTACCGTCATATCCAGACCCAAGTCTGTCCCTTTCCAAAATATCCCGTATCTCTTCCGGCCTGATTTCCCCATTCAATCTCAGCTGAGATCCGTCCATCCCGTGAGAATATGCGTTATGTGATTCCCCTTGGGTATAGGTATCCAAAGGAGAACTGTCTGTCCTAATAGAACATAAATCATAGGATTTTTTCTGAGTACAAAGCGATGGATAAACATATTCCGCTTCCAATTCATTCATATACACCGCATGGTATACCGATTTATGACAATTTCTGGCCATAAGGATTCGATCTCCCCGATTTGTACAGCCCAGGATCGCGCTCAATATCCCGACAGTACTCCCATTTACCAAAAAACAAGTCTCTTCCCCGTGAAAAACTTTTGCCGCCCGTTCCTGAGCCTGCTTCAGCATCCCCTTTGCATGGTGCAGATCATCAAAACCCTCGATCTCCGTAATATCAATTTCATAAGGAAGCCCAACGCCCGTTGTATTTTTATTCCTCTTATGGCCCGGCATATGAAATCCATAATGATCCGAACGTGAATAATTTTCTAATTTTTCATACAGGTTATTCACATTTTTTTCCACTTTTTTCATTCCATTCTTCCTTCCTGTATCTGTCTGCATCATATCATTTTGTTTATAAAAAGTAAATGCTGCACAAATATATTTATAAAACAAAGTGCATCATTTTATCAGATATAAAAAAAACACCGAACAATCGGTATTTTATACAATAAAAAAATGCCCAGAACCGGAATCGAACCAGTGACACGAGGATTTTCAGTCCTCTGCTCTACCAACTGAGCTATCTGGGCATATGACTGATACAGTCATGAGTTGCGGGGGCAGGATTTGAACCTGCGACCTTCGGGTTATGAGCCCGACGAGCTTCCAGACTGCTCCACCCCGCGATATTCAATTTACTATTCCTTTCGGAATAAAGCCGATGATCGGACTCGAACCGATAACCTGCTGATTACAAATCAGCTGCTCTGCCAATTGAGCCACATCGGCAAGCTGACTGCTTGCACGTCATTACATTGTACCCATAAAGGGTACATGTAATTCCTCATGCAAATTATCTATATAACAAGCCTCTCGGCTGATGGATGGAGGTGGATTCGAACCACCGAAGCAACTTGCAACAGATTTACAGTCTGCCCCCTTTGGCCACTCGGGAATCCATCCGTTTTCTCTAAATGGGGCCTATAGGGCTCGAACCTATGACCCTCTGCTTGTAAGGCAGATGCTCTCCCAGCTGAGCTAAGACCCCATAAACGACCCAGAAGAGACTCGAACTCTCGACCTCCGCCGTGACAGGGCGGCGCTCTAACCAACTGAGCCACTGGGCCATATATTCAATTTGAATATGCACCTTCAAAACTACACACGAAGAAATATTTCTATCCTATCCTTACTGCTCTCTTAAAGCAACCACCTTCTTGGTTATGCCCTCGACCTATTAGTGACGGTCAGCTACATACATTACTGCACTTCCACCTCCGCCCTATCTACCTCGTCGTCTTCAAGGGGTCTTACTGAATTATCTTCATGGGATATCTCATCTTGAGGGGGGCTTCACGCTTAGATGCCTTCAGCGTTTATCCCCGCCCGGCTTGGCTACTCTGCCATGCTCCTGGTGGAACAACAGATTCACCAGCGGCCGGTCCATCCCGGTCCTCTCGTACTAAGGACAGCTCCTCTCAAATATCCTACGCCCGCGCCGGATAGGGACCGAACTGTCTCACGACGTTCTGAACCCAGCTCGCGTACCGCTTTAATGGGCGAACAGCCCAACCCTTGGGACCTACTCCAGCCCCAGGATGCGATGAGCCGACATCGAGGTGCCAAACCACTCCGTCGATGTGAACTCTTGGGAGTGATAAGCCTGTTATCCCCAGGGTAGCTTTTATCCGTTGAGCGATGGCAATCCCACT
>CATLCV010000180.1 GCA_949893755.1 uncultured Lachnospiraceae bacterium
GATTTCCCTCATGCTCTCTGCATATTCCTGTAATGCACTGTACCGAAACATGGTCTCTTTCATTTCCTCATAGGTTTCCCGCATGATCTGCCCGGCGTTTATTGTAATATTCGCCAGACCGTTCAGGTTGCAGTCATCCCAGAAATCTTTCCCCGTATACGGATCATATTTGTGATAGTCTATCTGGGTCTTTTTGCCCGGCTCAAAATATGCTCTTGCAATCTCTATTCCGGAGAGTTCTTCACTGGCGTTGTACATTTCCGGGCCTTGATCCCCGCAGATAAATCCCAGCATCCACTTTTTCTCCACTTCCACATACCGCATGACCATTCCACTTTCTTTGTACTTCTGTCCCAAAAACAGATAGATCGATCTGCTGTGCGTTCCTTTCACTTTTCCCTGGCATTGATACTTTCCGCGCGCTCCGCACATCGGACAGGTTCCATAGCTGCCCTCCCTCGGTTCTTCCGTCCATCTCTGGAACTGGCTTTCATAGGATATCCCGTTTCTCCATCTTGCGTCTGTGACTCCTCCGCATTTGCTGCATGCTATCTTTGCCCATCTGCCATGTTTTTTGTAATACAGGTAATGCTCGTTTTGGAAATATATTTTATTTGCTCTGTCCAGAATCTTTTTCTCCGGCAGCTCCTCAGTATGTGCCATTCTGTCTGCCAGTTCCTCCTGACGGCGCATATATTTTCTGTGCTCTCTGTTCCGTCTGTCCGTAATCACAATATCTTCCTCATGCCTGTATATGTATTGCCACCAGTGTGCCTCATTGTAGACAGTGGCCTTGCAGAATTTTTTGATCCTTTCCAGATCCTCCGTACTCTGCAGGACGTTTTCCTTCTCTGCCTGCCATGTGTCTGATCGTTCTGCCCATATCAGTCCCCCATAGTAACGGTCTGTTTTCACTTTCTGGCGTGTCCATTCCTCCCGTTCCGGCCAATATGTCCCGAAATCTTTCTTTGTGAGCACGATCCGCACTGCCGGCGTGTCTTTCGATCCTTTATGGTTCCGATACACCTCCAGAAAAAGATGCTTTTCATGCCCCACAATCTTCACCGCTGTGACTCCGATATATTTCACATCTTTCTGCTGATTTTCTTTAACCCTTAAATACGGTATTTTCTCAATGGCTTTCTTTTTCATCCGTTCCGCCTACTTTCCCACATAATAGTCACGGATGATCTTCTTTGCCCGTCCCATCCCCGGGATCCCGAGTGTCACCCTGGAGGCCGTTACGCCTGCTGCCTTCAATATCTCTTTATCAATCCCGATCTGGTTCTTGAAGGACCATTTCAGCAGTTCCCCAATGCATCCCTTTAAGGATCTCCCCTTCCTGCGGACCGCCAGGGCGGTTTCTTCATTCTCCATGCACTGGCCTTTCAGATATTCCACCCAGTCCTCCATGATCTCCTTCGGTTTCAGCTCCCCGGCTTCCACTTCGATCTTGCCGATTGCTGCCGTCAGCGGATCGCAGAGCATCGGCAGGTCTCCCTGCATATACATTTCCACAAATTCCTTCTGGATCCCGTTCTCCTCCGCCATTGCTTTCAGGCTTTCCATATCTCCTTCATTGAACAGATTTTCCGCCAACTCATTGATCTCTTCATAGGAATCAAACTCTCCAAATTTATCAAACACGTGTTTTTCCTCCGTTTCTGCAAAAATCCTTGTTTTTCCCTGATTTACTGAATGCGGGACCACTTTTCCACATTCCTCTTCCGGTCTCCGGCAGTTTTCCCGCCTGTCATTCCCTGTTTTCCTTGCATTTACTGAATGCGGCGGCATTTTCCCGTATTCACTGTCCTGCTTCCAGTAATTCCGTCAACCGATGGCTGTAATCGTTGTGTTTACTGAATAGGAACGCGATTTCATGACGGTCCGCCAGCTCCGTGAACTGCTGCCACAGATCCCGGTTCTTCACTTCCCCGCCTCCGGCCTTCTTCCATTCACTCCTCCGCCAGTCTTCCAGGCTGCCCCGCTCCGCCGTATTCTTTACAAAGATACAATCCGTATAGACTGTCACGCTGCACGCCACCTTCAGAAGGTCCAGCGCCCCGATGACCGCCAGGAGCACGCTCCGGTTGTAGGTGGTCTCCTTCTCTTCCCCGGATATCTCCCTGGTGACCGCTCCTTTGCTGCTTATGTACTCCACAACCGCCGCATATCTTCCATCCCGGATACACGGCCCCTGCAGGCTGGTCTTTACAAATACCTTCACTGTCTTCATATCAGATCCTCCTGTGCGGATTCGCCGGCTTCATCAGTGTGTAGTGCCTGTACTGATAGCCGGTCACCGGATTGATGCCTTCATGGCATGTCCCCTTTTCCAGGATCCATCCCTTCTTCACGTAAGGCTCCTTCGGCCAGCGGATCAGCCTCCGTATCTTCGGCTTCGGCAGCGGCATGTTCCTGGAAGCGGAAGAACTGGCTTCCCTGATCTTCTTTCCTTTTTCCTCCGGCTCCCCGGCCTCCCCTGCCTTCTCTGTTTTCGTCATGTAAGCTGCCAGGTCGGCGAAGCCTCCCTTCTCATACATCAGCTGGCTGATCACCTTCCCATAGGGCCAGGCTTTTGTCAGTAGGATGTCCGTATCCTCGATCCGGTTGATCACCAGATGCACATGCCACGCCCCCTTCGTACCGTGCTCGATATTCCTGATCCAGAAGATCTCATACCCTTTCTTCCGATACCATTCCTTCATCTTCCGGATGAACTTCTTGAAGTCCTCCTTCGCCCGCTCCATATCCGGAGGGCGTTCCTCCTTCCGGTAGGTCAGCGTCGTAAAATAATCATTCTCTTTGAAATACTCCCGCAGCCGCCACCTGGTCTTCTTTTCCCGGTTCATCTGGTTGATCTTTTCCATCTGCTCCGGGGTGGGCTTTTTCTTTTCCTCCCGTTTCTTCCCCGGAGCTCCATACCTTCCGTCATGATATTCCTCGATCTCGATGAACTTTTCAAACCTGTACATTTTTCTTACCGTACCCATACATCCACGTCCTATTTTTAATATCTTTATCAAGTGATAAAATGGGCAAAAAATCCCCATTTTCCTTGACTTTCGGGCCCCACGGATGTATACTGATATTGTTTATATATCCATGTGGCCGAAAGCCATTTTTTAACACATCCAGTGCGAATGGATGTGTTATTTTTTGCTGTTTTCAAGCTGCATCCATACAGGACAGGTGCCATCCACGAAGATGCTTCCGCCGGCTCCTCCATCCTGTCTCCTCCGCGGATCATAAGATCACATACCGCATCCCATTTTCCATGGATCTCTTCTCCGCGTACTCTTCGACCTGTTCCATGGTGTCCAGCCCGGCCGGAGCGCACTGGATCGTGTTGTCCTCCCACCGGATCCAGGGCACCCATACCAGCCCTCTGTGATCCTTGTACTTTCCTGCTGCCATCTGTTCTCCTTCTATACACTCCTGCAATTCATGACGTAGGATTCTTAAGTATCCTTGTCTTTCTTATTCCCATACGATCCTTCCGTCCTCTTCCCAGTAGTGGAACCACTGGCCATTTTCATAGCTGACCCGGACGGAGCCGTCCGAATCCCGCCAGATCCCGGTCACGTCTCCCTTGTCCCAGCGCATTCTTCTCTTTTCAAAAGCCTTCTTATGAGCTTCGATGCCCGCGTCTACCAGCCGTAAAAGCGGTAAGCTCTCTATTTCCTTCCCCACGATCTGATCCTCCTTTTCATACTCTGAAATACACCACCAACGCCAGGCAGGACAGGTTGCCCAGCACGTACCCCAGGGCAATGCTGCAGGCGCAGATGATAAGCGTATTACGCCGCTTCCGTTTCTTCTGCCGATGCTGTGCATATGCACGGTCGTATTTATCCATAGGCTTGTCCTTTCTACCGCCCTCAGGCGGTTTTTACTCTTTCGAATCCTATTCCCTTCATTGCCTGATCAAATTTCTTTTCAAGCAATTTGCAGAGTTCTTCCCGGGGAATCTCCTCCTGTCTGACCCATACCCCATTTATCTTGATCATGCTTACTACTTCCAGTTTCTGCATTTACACCACCTCTCTGCATTTTATGAAGTACTGGTTGTACTTGTTACCCTGTTATCGCCTAATTCCGTCCACCCTCTGCCTCACTCTGACTTGCAAGCAACAACCCCGATGCAGATACCATGAAGAATCTGTTCGCAGGTGTCATCCTTTTATACATGTCAGCCAAGATTTTCATTTCTTTTTCCTGGACCATGTTTTCTGTATTTCTATCTTTTATTTCACTCATCTTTTCTCACCTCACTTTCTATACGTCGCAACAAAATATTAATCCCTCAAAAACTTTAATTTCTCCTCCTTCCTCCAAACCGCTTGATACACTCCCTTGCTTTTGCTATACTGTTTTCATAATCTCCCCAGATTAAAAACAATATAGAAAGGTGGTAATTTTATGAATTTTACCGAAATGTGGGATTCGTCTATCCACTCTGATCCAGAGCAAGTCAAACGCCAGAAAAGTGCTGTCTCTGCCAAAATGACTCCTATTTCTGTTGACTCTGCTCTTTGCTCCGGCTCCTTTAAAGGTTCCAAGTCTTCCATCTATTCAACTACTCTAAATAGTTGTACTTGCATTGACTTCACGCGACGCAGTCTGCCTTGTAAACATATTTACCGGCTTGCCCATGAACTACATCAATTTGATCTTGGAGGGCCAGTTTCTTCATCCTCTTCTGCTGTCCTTTCCAAATCAGAAGCAATGAAGATAATTACCAGTGTTCTGACAGAAGATGAACAAAAAGAATTTGGATACTTTTGCTATATCTGCAAAAATGACAATTCTGGAGAAAAGCTAATTAATTCTTCTTTCGCAGATAAGCTAATATCTTATAATCTAGCTCAGGAAGTAACTGATATTCCCGTTTTGCTTTCACACCTTCATATTAAAGAAGTTAGAAAATTTTTACCTCCTGGTACTAAATCACCAAGGCTCAAGAAAGAATTGATCCAAATTGTCGCTCCACTGATTCATTCATCTTCTGATATCTCTTTTGGTGATCAGAAGTGTTTGACCCTTCATTCTTCTATCGCTCATCTGGGGCATGCACTCCATCGTGAAATATGCCGCTTATATCCACAAGAGGATAATGATAGAAATTCCTGGTTCTAATTTTCTTTTCACACCCCGATATCCTTCGGGGTGCTTTCTTTTATATTTCCTTCATCTTCTCTTACCTCCTAGTTTGTTCGTTACACGTACACTATAATACGTTTTACGTTTATTGTCAACATCTTTTTGTTCGTTTTACGTATTTTTATATTTACATTTCCTACTTTCTGTGCTATATTGATTTCTAAAGGGAGGTGAATCATGGAAACTATAAATGAACGATTTAAAAAATTAAGAAAAGAATGCCATAAAACGCAAGACGAATTTGCTGAGATTTTTGGAATGACACGATCTGGAATATGTGATATAGAAAAAGGACGAAATAATGTCACTGAAAAACATCTGATCATGCTTTCCAATTGGCATGAACGAAAAGTGAATATAGAATGGCTCCGTACGGGAGAAGGCGGACCTGATGCTATGTTCCTTCCTCCTGAAGAGAATGACCTTATTGCACAAGCCGCAGCTCTTTTAGGAGAAAAAGATCAGCTTTTTGAATCGCTAATAATTACATATAGCAAACTCACACCACAGAACAAAGACGTTTTGCTCAATTTTTTTAAAGACTTCTCAGATACCTTAACAAAAAAAGAATAGCCGAAGCTATTCCTTTTCTTTACTTTTGTCTTTGTAATGTTTTGCAAATGTATAAACCGCGATCAGGTATTCTATGTCACGGCTTGTTGATACAATTTCAATAATTAGTTTTTTGTACTCTTCGCCACTCATATGTATTACCTCCACTTTGTATTTATACTAAGTAAACAAGCGGATATGCTAAATCTTATGCAAAAACTGGTAATCGTCCATTATAATGGACACTTATTTGTAATCTGATTCATAAAGGCTTTCGATACTGACTTTAAGACCTGATGCCAGCATCTCCATTGTGCGTATTGTTGGATTTGACAGTTCGCTCATAGTCTTTTGAATCGTTGATTTTGAAACCCCTGTCAGGATGGAAACCTGGCGAACTGACAGATTTCTTTTTAGCATTATTTCATATAGTATGATTTTCATGAAATAATTGTAACCTTATATTTATTTTAAATCTATTAGAAATTTATCTACTGTATATTCGGTGATAAAGAATAACTGCTTCGGCGAATATTTAAGTGTGGCGTATATGGTACAGTAAACTAATGAAGAGGGAAAAATGGCTCAAAAAAAGAATACAAAAAAAACATCATCTGCTAAAAAAATGAAACGATGTAAGCATTGTAAAACAAAAATGAAATCTAACGCAAAAGTATGTCCCAATTGCGGTAAAAAACAAGGCGGTATTATGAAATGGATACTAATCGGATTTATAGCTATCTTTCTGATTGCTTTAATTTACAGTATAGGCAGTGATTCTGATTCTGGAACACAAAGTAATAATGATAAATCAACGGATGTTGTTGAGGAAAATAACACACAAGAGGTTTCAACAGAATCTGAAAGTGAAGATCCGCTTGGCTTTAATGTTTCATTTAGGGAAGCATACTCTAATGATGTAACCGGAAACTGGCGTCTGGCAATGATTTCAGAAAATATAAACATAGAAGAACATGCGCTGGATTACTATACTAATTATTTTAAGGCAGATACAGAAGTTCATATTATTGTCAATTTTACGTTAAATACTACAACATGTATTACTGTCATTGGAAACCTTTTGGATGTGACCACAACAGAATATGTGGATACCGAAGAGAATGATGCAAAATTAGCATGTTCTGGAATGCTGCTTAGCGAATATCATGTTAATATTGATACTGGTGAAATTGAAAAAATTCAATAATTATTCTTATTAAATTTCTTCAATGATTATACGAATACCTAGGGATTTATCATGAATGCTTTAAAAGAAAGAATATTAGGTGCTGTAACTGTTATGAATGATTCTGACGCAGAGAAAGTATGGAATTTTGTAATTGAAAACCTCTCGCCCAAATCATGGGAGGATATCTAAGAAGTCACTCCCTAGGAATGGGATTTGAAAATGCTTGATGATATAGGCAAATATCCTGATTGCCATGAATTTATCTCACATGATGAACTATTGAAAGAATTGGATTTAACCCTTTAGTAACCCAAAGGCAAAAAAAGATATCCCACAGAAAACCCTGAATAATATTTCTAGACAATCCGGCGTTGATTTTAAATAACTCTATATTCTTATATACAAATTGGGGGATTTTTATATGTTAAAAGATCGTTATTCTTACGTTTCTATTTTTTCATATGATGAAGATGGTATCAGTATCGAATTTCCGGATCTTCCTGGCTGCTATCCCTGTGCGGATAAAGACAATACGGAAATGGCTTTAAAAAATGCCAAAGAGGCCCTTGGACTTCATATCTGGGGCATGGAACAGGACAATGATGAAATTCCAGAGCCAACCCCTATTACTTCCTTACATCTGGAAGCAAATCAGATTCCAGTATTGGTTACACTAACAATCGATGAAATACATGCCATCAGAAAAGAACAATTTATTCCAGAGGTAAAGCCCGAACCGGATGAGATAGAAGCTCTTTTTGAAGGCAGAAAAGACAGAACTGAAAACGGAACAATTCCACATGAAGCAATAAACTGGGACTAAGCCATCAAAATTTGCATTTTTTATCCCAGGATGAACTATTAAAAGAATTGGATTTCACTCTATAGTATTGTAAAAAGTAATCGAGAACGTAGATATAGCCGCTCCGGCGATGATAGAAGTGTGGCGCTTCTTCCGATCAGGCAATCGCAAAAGAAAAGGAGGAGCATTGTGAGTCCTAAATCAAACGGTAAAAGTAAAAAGGTACCTTCGAAAAAGAGTAAAAGCCGTACCGCTGCCCAAAGTGATCGCCCTGTGAAAAAGAAATGGTATCAAAAAACAGCTTGGATCCTATTACTGTTATTATTCTTTTTTCCTCTTGGGCTCTTCTTAATGGTAAGGTATACAAAATGGAATAAACTTGTGAAAACGGTTCTCGGTGTTTTTTCTGGCTTTTGGTTCATATCCCTGATATATGCCATGACTTTACCAACGCCGGAACAGATCTCTTTGTCCGCTGATACATCGCAGATGTATGATGTCAATACCGAGGTTGAGATCACTTTAAAAACCACCCCCGAAGACTGCATGATCCCGGAATCTGCTTTTACGGTATCTGACGGTGAATTGAGTTTCAAGGATGACAAGATTACTTTTACATCTTCTTCTGAAGGGAAATTTGATATATATGCAAAGTATTCTGGTGTCACAAGTAATAAAATCTCCTTGAAATTCGAAGATGTAGAGAAAAAACAGGCGGAAGAAGCGGAACGGATTGCTGCCGAACAGGCGGAAGCGGAACGGATTGCCGCAGAGCAGGCAGAGGCCGAACGGCTTGCTGCTGAGCAGGCGGAGGCCGAACGGGCTGCCGCAGAACAGGCAGAAGCTGCACGACTTGCACAGGAGCAGGCGGAAGCGGAACGGGCTGCCGCAGAGCAGGCAGAGGCTGCCCGGATCGCACAGGAGCAGGCACAAGCCGAAGCTGCCGCTGCACAGCCGCAAAATCCCGGAAATAACTTCAATGCATATGATAATCCGGAACAGCAGCAGACTACCAGCAGTTATGTGCTAAATACAAATACAATGAAATTTCATTATCCAACATGCCGCGATGTAAAGAAAATCGCTCCGCATAATTATTCAACCTATGACGGAACCAGAGACGGCGCGATCGGACAAGGTTATTCTCCCTGCGGACATTGTAAACCATAGAAAAGGACAATGGAGAGGCTTCTAAAATTATAGCTGCCTGTGTTCCGGATATGAAAAAATGCCCCTATGCCAACAGAGACTCAACCAGAAAGGACGTGACCACATGCCATTACCACAAAAGCAAGTTTATACATCCGAAGATTACTGGAACCTTCCGGATGGCCAGCGCGCGGAGCTGATCGATGGGAAGCTGTATGCTATGGCGCCGCCATACCGTATCCATCAGGAATTAGTTGGTGAACTTTATTCCGCAATTCATAATTACATTCATTTGAAAGATGGTTCCTGTAAAGTTTATCCAGCTCCATTTGCCGTAAATCTTACAGCTAATGATAAAACATGGGTAGAGCCGGACATTTCGGTTATCTGTGATAAAGATAAGCTGTCCGATCGTGGATGCGAAGGGGCCCCTGATTGGATTATTGAAGTTTTATCCCCCAGCAGCACCCGGACAGATTGCGCAATCAAATTATTCAAATATCGTTCTGCTGGTGTTCGGGAATACTGGATCGTGAACCCCATCGTAAAGATTGTCCAGACTTATGTCTTTGAAGGCGAAGAAGATGCAAACATGTATTCTTTCGATGAAGAAATACCTGTTTACATTTTTGATGGTCTGACTATCAAAATCTCTGATTTACTGCAATAAACGAAAACCGCCCCTGCGCCAACAGGAACGGCTTTCACTTTGGTAACCATGTCATGCACAGGTGCGCATGATATAATCCCCAACATCCAAAAGGATTATATCACGCCAGCACCTGGTATGGCAAGGTGCTATTTTTATACTTATTTTTATATACTGTACGAGGAGCGTGATAGAATGCCTGATTTAAACACACAATCCATCGAAGATGCATCCGCGACCAAATACGGTTACGGATATGTCCGTGTCAGTACCGAGAAGCAGGAAGAACTCTCACCGGAATCTCAGGCCAAACTGCTGCGGGAGCATGCATTGAAGCATAATATTATCATACTGGAAATATTTTATGAGGTCGGGATTTCCGGCCGCAAGGCAGAGAAACGGCCGGAGTTTCAGCGGATGATCAGCCTGGCAAAATCCCAGGAGCATCCTGTTGATGTGATCCTGGTCTGGAAATACAGCCGGTTCGCCAGGAATCAGGAGGAAAGCATCGTCTACAAATCCCTGCTGAAAAAGCAGCATAACATTGATGTGATCAGCGTTTCCGAACCTCTGGTAGAAGGTCCCTTCGGCAGCCTGATCGAGCGGATCATTGAGTGGATGGACGAATACTACTCTATCCGGCTCTCCGATGAAGTCCTGCGCGGGATGAAAGAAAAGGCCCTCCGCGGCGGATATCAGGCCGTCCCCTGCCTTGGATATCAGGCTGTCGGCAGAGGGAAACCGTATCTGATCAATGAAGAGGAATACAAGATTGTATCCTATATTTTTGAACGATACGATATCCATGATGAAGATTGCACCAAAATTGCCCGGCAGATCAATAGCTTCGGATATCGGACCCGCCGCGGGAATCCTTTTGAAGCCAGAGGAATCGAACGGATCCTGATGAATCCTTTTTATTATGGGCTGGTAGTCTGGAATGGATTTTCCTTTATGGGCCCCCACGAAGTCCGGCTGACAAAAGAACAATTTGACGCACGCATGAAAAAGATACACAGCAGATACGCCCCGCTGAGCCGCCGTAATATTTCCGCCTGCAGGCACTGGCTCTCCGGATTGCTCAAATGCGCAATCTGCGGATCCTCCCTTGCCTATAACGGAAGCAATCGGCGCTCTCCCGGATTCCAGTGTTACAAATATGCCAAGGGCATACACGACGGCTCTTCATTTATCAGTGAAAAGAAAGCCATTTCCGGTGTATATGAGTACTTTGAAAAGCTCCTTGCCGGCATGGATTTTGAATATGAATACCGCACCCCCGAATCTGCAGACCTGGCTTCCCAGCGCTCTTCTCTGATGCATGAGCTTGAAAAAATAAGCTCCCGTGAAGCCCGGATACGTCTCGCCTTCGAAAATGGTGTTGACAGCTTAGAGGAATACAAAGAAAATAAAGAGAGGCTCCAGCGGACCCGCGCCGCGATCCAGGAGCAGATTTCAGAACTGGATTCCGCTGCTTCCCCCAAAAAGCCCTCCAGGGAAACCGTCCTCTCCTGCGTGCGGAATGTCTATGATGTGATCAAGGATCCGGATGTAGACACTAATACCAAGGGAACCTTTATGCGGAGCATTGTGGAGGATATTGTCGTAGACAAAGAGAACCAGCAGCTGGTCTTCCGCCTGTACATATCATAACCCCTGTAAATACAGGGGTTATGGCTGATTATCTGTTTTAGCAGTTTGGCGGTCCTGACGGGGAACTTGCCGCATCCATGCGGTATCTTTCGCAGAGGTATACGATGCCGTATAAAGAAGTGACTGGAATTTTGACGGATATCGGCACGGAAGAGTTGGCCCACATGGAGATTGTCTGCGCGATCATCCATCAGCTGACAAGAAACCTGTCTCCGGAGGAACTGAAAAAATCCGGTTTCGACAAATACTATGTAGACCACACACTCGCACTTTGGCCCCAGTCAGCGGGCGGCGCGCCCTGGACCGCAACCTACTTCCAGTCCAAGGGCGACCCGATCACGGATCTGCATGAAGATATGGCGGCTGATGGTACGATTGCGAAAGAACAACTTGCAACTAAATTATGATAGGACAAGCTGTTTCCCGCAGTCAAAAACTACATATCAGACGCACAAACGGCGTTTCTCTATCCCTATACAGGGAGAACAGGAACGCCGCTTTTTTATGCCCTCATGTTACGCATTAGGGGCGAAAAGAGCCTTGCTATATGCGGCTTTGCGGGCGCATTTCTGCCGGGGATAAGGATTTATACCTAACCCCGGCAAAATGGCGTTCTATCGCGTAACAAATCCACAATCAAAGGAGTGATGAAGCTATGGCAGTTTTCCGAGTGGAGCGCAACAAGGGCTATACCGTTATGAGCAACCACCATTTACGCAACAAGGAACTGACCTTAAAGGCA
>CATLCV010000181.1 GCA_949893755.1 uncultured Lachnospiraceae bacterium
AGTTCCTGACCAATGCACAGGGCGAGGACGTAGTTGCAGGTGTGCGTACTCCGATGCACATTTCCGAGATGGAAGACAAATTCCCGGAGGCTTTTGTACAGTTCAAGGACGTTTGCAAGACTCTGGAATCACACTACAGAGACATGCAGGATATGGAGTTTACCGTAGAGCACGGCAAGCTGTATATGCTGCAGACCAGAAACGGCAAGAGAACCGCTCAGGCTGCTCTGAAGATCGCATGCGACCTGGTAGATGAAGGCATGCGTACAGAGGAAGAAGCGGTTGCCATGATCGACCCGAGAAACCTGGACACACTGCTTCATCCGCAGTTTGACGCTGCTGCACTGAAGGCTGCTGAACCCATCGCAAAGGCTCTGGGCGCTTCACCGGGAGCTGCCTGCGGTAAGATCGTAGTCTCCGCTGACGACGCAAAGGAGTGGGCTGCAAGAGGAGAAAAGGTGGTTCTGGTCCGCCTGGAGACTTCTCCGGAGGATATCGAAGGTATGAAGGCTGCACAGGGAATCCTGACCGTTCGCGGCGGTATGACAAGCCATGCGGCAGTTGTAGCGCGCGGCATGGGCAGATGCTGTGTATCTGGCTGCGGCGATATCGCGATGGACGAAGAGAACAAGAAGTTCACACTGGCAGGAAAAGAATACCATGAAGGAGACCCGATCTCCATCAACGGTTCTACCGGAAATATCTACGACGGCATCATCCCGACTGTAGACGCGACCATCGCGGGAGAGTTCGGACGAATCATGGCATGGGCTGACAAGTACAGAACCATGAAGGTACGTACCAATGCAGATACCCCTGCAGACGCGAAGAAAGCACGTGAGCTGGGCGCTGAAGGTATCGGACTGTGCCGTACAGAGCATATGTTCTTCGAAGGCAACAGAATCGATGCGTTCCGTGAGATGATCTGCGCGGAGACCGTAGAAGAGAGAGAAGCTGCACTGGAGAAGATCCTTCCGGAACAGCAGGGAGACTTCGAGAAGCTGTATGAGGCTCTGGAAGGCAACCCGGTTACCATCCGTTTCCTGGATCCGCCGCTCCATGAATTCGTTCCGACAGAGGAAGAGGACATCAAGAAGCTGGCTGACGCACAGGGCAAGACCGTAGAGCAGATCAAGACGATCATCGACAGCCTGCATGAGTTCAACCCGATGATGGGCCACCGCGGATGCCGTCTGGCAGTGACCTATCCGGAGATCGCGAAGATGCAGACCAAGGCTGTGATCCGCGCGGCGATCAATGTCAAGAAAGCGCATGCTGACTGGAATGTATGCCCGGAGATCATGATCCCGTTGATCGGCGACATCAAAGAGCTGAAATATGTGAAGAAGTTTGTTGTTGAGACTGCTGATGCTGAGATCGCAGCAGCCGGCGTAGAATTGAAGTATGAGGTTGGTACCATGATCGAGATCCCGAGAGCGGCTCTTACCGCTGACGAGATCGCGAAGGAAGCAGACTTCTTCTGCTTCGGAACCAACGACCTGACACAGATGACATACGGCTTCTCACGTGACGACGCGGGCAAGTTCCTGGAGGCTTACTACGATGCGAAGATCTTCGAGAACGATCCGTTTGCGAAGCTGGATCAGACAGGTGTCGGCAAGCTGATGGAGATGTCCATCAACCTTGGCAAGCCGGTGAATCCGAATCTGCACATCGGTATCTGCGGAGAGCACGGAGGAGATCCTTCTTCCGTAGAATTCTGTAACAAGATCGGATTGAACTATGTATCCTGTTCACCGTTCCGTGTACCGATCGCAAGACTGGCAGCGGCACAGGCGGCGATTGCAAGTAAATAATCAGAATTGAAGATACAGGAGAGGGCCTTGGAGGATGATTCCTTCAGGGCTTTTCCTTTATGTATACCTTGTGAAACGGCCGAATGGCCATGATGAGATGCCCTTGGGTATACTTTGTAAAACGGCTGTATGATAGTGGGATTCCCTTGGGTCTACATTCATAGTTACAGGTCACACTAATTGACAATTATGCAGGAATATTGCATAATTGTCAATTATGCAATATTCCTGCATAATTGTCAGGTATACATGTATTTTGCATAATCTTCAAATTTCAATCTATTCATCACATTGGGGCCATACGGCCGTTTTACAAGGTATACTCTGAAATAAATGCAGATATACAGACAATCAATTTGCTGAAATGAGGAGGAATCAGCAATGGATTATACAGCAATTATTGGTGATATAAAAGATTCAAAGAATATAGAAAAACGCAGCCGGGTTCAGAAGAAATTGGCCGATGCACTAAATGATATCAATGAATTCTATAAGTCGGATATTTCAGCAAAATTTGTTATTACATTAGGGGATGAATTTCAGGGACTTTTGAATAAGAATGAACATCTTCTTGCTATTATTAAACATATTCAAAAAGAAATGTATCCTGTTCAACTGCGATTCGGGGTAGGAATCGGCGAAATAAAAACGAAGGTTTTTTATGAAGCTGCTATAGGAGCAGATGGACCTGCCTATTATGCGGCCCGAAAAATGATAGAAGAATTGCGTGACCAGGAGAGAAAGATTAAGAAGTATGCTGCGGATATCCAATTATCCAGGTTTCATGTGGAATGCTTTGAGATTGAAGAGATCAATACCATACTTGCACTTATGAAGATTATAGAGGATGGATGGTCTGATAAACAGAGGTATACAATTTGGGATATGGAACAGCATGGCGGAAGTCAGGAAGAATGCGCAAGGCGTATGGATACAACACAGTCTACGGTTGCCAGACGACTTGCCGATGGCAGCTATATTACATATGAACGAGCAAAAAAAACAGTTGATGAAGCCTTAAGACATTTGGGAGAAGCAAAAAAATGATGAATAAGTACTTACTGATTCTTACCGTGGGACACGTGCTTGGCGATTTCTATCTGCAGAATGAAAAAATTGCCGCATACAAAGATGAAAGATATAAAGGAGTGCTTTTCCATTCCGTGGAATATTCTATTGCATGTATTCTGAGTGTATTGCCGGTTTTCAGTACAGACATGCTTTTGTCGGCGCTATATTCTGCATTCGCGCATTTTGTTATAGATTCAGTAAAGTACATACTGATATTAAAGAGAAGATTGAAAAAGGGGTTTACAGTATTTGCTTTAGATCAGTTTGCACATCTGGCAAGTATTTTGGGTCTGGTATATATTATGACCGTTCGGAATTTTGAGATAGGAAATATGTGGATTGCAAAAAGTATCCGGATCGTGTCCGGATATGAAGGAGAGACGATATCCAGGTGGATGCTGGCAATATTGCTGCTTCATATACCTGCGAACATATTTATTCAGAATTTTTTGGGAGAATATAAGCCCAATGGAAATGAAATGATAATCAGGGCAGACTATAAGGCCGGGAGAAGAATTGGAACGATCGAAAGGCTTATTATGCTTATTTTTTTATCAAAAGATCAGTTTGCGGCTTTGGGCTTTATACTTACGGCAAAGTCTGTTGCAAGATATGACAGGATTGCGAAAGATGAAAAATTTGCCGAATATTATTTACTTGGAACATTAGTGAGCACATTGTGGGTCATCATATGCAGAATGCTGATTCTCACATAAAGCGGGATAAAAGGGACAGATTTTTTCAGTGTTGCACCGTACGAAAGTATCATATATAATGAGGTACGAAGATTATACAAGCAGGAGGACTTGGTTATGCCGCTTTCGTTTCGGTTGTTTTCAGTCGGTTTTTCACTGGTTTGTTTCGGAGTGGGGCTGTATGCTCTGGCATCCGGGATTTTAGGGAAAAAGATGAAAATATTTCCCTGTCTGATCTATACCATTTATTATCTGCTGGGAAATGCTTTGATTCTCGCAGGCATAGCCGGTGCTTATGTGCTGGCTGACGCATACGAGTATGAAAAAGTGTTCAATTTTTTCAACGGCACGATTGGAAATCTGCTG
Source organism: uncultured Lachnospiraceae bacterium (assembly GCA_949893755.1). Lineage (GTDB taxonomy): Bacteria > Bacillota > Clostridia > Lachnospirales > Lachnospiraceae > Schaedlerella. The sequence goes on from CATLCV010000181.1 coordinate 3,950, forward strand.
CATTCGATCGTGCTGGCGCTCGTATTGCGCCGTTTTTTGGGGACGGATTTCTGGCAGGGGCTGGCCGCCGCGTTTCTGGGAGAGTTTATTGCCTATACGGCAAATTCTGTGCTGCAGGAAGCGGCAGCTTATTACAGCCCGACATTCGGAGGAATGTATCTGTATACGTTTATTACGATTTTTATTCCGTACTTGGCAGTGCTGCCGATCGCCGCGATTGTTGTGTGGATACTGAGAAAAAGCAGCTTCTACCGGTATTTTTCACATTTGTTTTCCAGAAGATCATGGGCGGCGGGAACGCTTCTTTTCAGCTTTCTGCTGATGTGTGTCTGGCAGGTATTGGACTGGCTGTATCCGGATACTGCGCCGGGTGTGGGTTATAGCATATTCTTTTTTGCGCTCATTGTAGTTGCCCTGTTCTGGGTGCAGTTCCTGGCCATGTATGCCGCGGGACAGGATAAGATCCGGGCGCAGGAGGAAACGATCGCACAGAATCAGGCACATATGGAGCTTCTGGAGGAGCTGCAGCAGGAGATACGCGCTTTCCGCCACGATTTTACGAATCTGTTTTCCGGTCTGACCCTGCAGGCGCAGGAAGGTGATCTTGCGGGGATTCAGGAGTTTATGAGAAAGACCAGCAGCTATTTTGATGAAAAGCTGGGGCAGGAGATCCAGCAGATGGACGGGCTGAATCATATCACCCTCTATCCTCTGCGCAGCCTGTTGACCGCAAAGCTGGCGGATATGCGGAAAAGAGAGATCCATTCCGCGCTTGAGGTGCTCTATCCGGTGGACAGCAAGGTCGTGATGGAAACGGAGGATCTGCTCCGGAGCCTGGGAATCCTGATCGACAACGCAATGGAGGCTGCGCCTCAAACGGCCGGAACGGTGCGGATCGTTCTGCTTCAGGAAGAAAAAGAACTGTATATCGCAGTTGCAAATAATTATGATCAGGCTCCGGAGTTGTCCGCGCTCTCCCGGAAGGGCTATACTACAAAGGGAAAAGGCCGGGGGACAGGGCTTACAAGCTATCGGCGGATCGTGTCCAGATGTAAGGGCTGTGTTGCGAGAACCTACTTAAAGGACGGTTATTTTGTGCAGGAGCTGAGGCTTCCGGCGGCGTAGGAGGAGACAAATGATACCGATATACATATGTGATGACGAAAAACCGGTGGCCGACCGGCTGGAACACATCATTTCGAACCAGATCACCATATTGAACGGGGATATGGGACCTGTCCGCATAGCAGATACACCGGAAAAATTATTGGAGCTGCAGACAGGGGACACCATACCGGCGGTATACTTCCTTGACATTGATTTTCCGGGCAGGATGAGCGGGCTGGAGCTGGCGCAGAAGCTGAGGCTTCACGATCCGCGGGGGTTTATTGTATTTATCACGGCGCATCATGATCTGGCTTTTGAGACCTTCCGTCTGCGGCTGGAAGCGCTGGATTATATCGTAAAAGGTGATGACAGCGCAATGGCCGTCCGGGTAAGAGAATGCCTGGCAAGCGTACAGCAGCGGCTTGCCAGTGAACAGCCTAAAAATGGCAGATACTGTACGATCCGGCTGTTTGATACCATCCGGCACATCCCGGTAGACACGATCCTTTATTTCGAGGCGCTGGGATTTAAGCACACACTCTGTCTGCATCTGGATGATGAACTGCTGGAATTTAACAGCAGCCTGGAGCATTTTGCAGAAGAAATGGGTGAGGATTTCTGGCGGTGCCACAGAGGGTTTCTGGTAAACCGCAGCCGGATCCGGACTGTGGATCTGAAACGTCAGACGGTCATTCTGGACAATGGAGAAGAATGCCCCCTGTCCAGAAGAGCCAAAACAGAGTATAATGCACAGAGAAAACAAGACGCAAAATAAGAATGTCACCGCTTAAGCTACATGCCGCATCCTGACCAATGACCGTTCATGAAACCAAACGGACAATTCGCGTAAAAAATGAACAAATGGACCTTCTGTCTGTTATAGTGATTTCAAGATAACAAAACAACAGGAGGTATTCACTATGAAAACAAAATCAATCTTATCCAACCACGTGGTAATGCTGACGGCTCTTTTCCTTGCCTTTATGGGATATTTCCTTTCTATTTACAGAGGAAATACGAATATTGCTTCTAATTATTCCGGACTGATCATAGCTGCAAGCTGTCTGTATTCCGGAAACCCCATCTTCGGAGGCGAACTGCCGGAAAACAAAGCCCTTCGTCTGCTGGCACGTCTCAATGGTCTTTTGCTGGTTGTCTGGTTTGTGATCATTATTGCACAGCTCTTCTTATAGAGGAGGATGCACTGATGGATCATCACAGTGAAGATTTTGAAAGGATGAAAGCCGATTTACATGAAAAAGGCTATCAAGAAAAAGACGTTACGATCACGTCTGGAAAGGCAATGGTTTTGGGAGCCCTTTATGGGCTTCCGTTTGTAATCGTCTTCGGATTATGGTATCGCTTTTTTCTGATTGAAAGAGCATATTTACTGGAGGTAAGCGGGATTGCTTTTTACGTTCTGTTTATAGCGATCATCGCGGTTTCCGTTGTCATACACGAATTATTGCATGGGATAGGATGGGCAACTGCCAGCGGGAAGGGCTGGAATGTCGTTCGGTTTAACATCCATGCGTTGATGCCGAGCTGTGCCTGTAAAGCAGTATTAGGAAAAAGAGCCTATCTGGCTGGCGTTCTGGCACCTTTTATCGTATTAGGGGGCGGTAGTGTGCTTTTTATTTTTATATATCCCGGTACAGTGTCATTTTTGACTATGATGGTCAATTTTATCTCTGCCGGAGCGGATCTGATGATTGCATTTCAGGTATTAAAGGAACGGGACGGTTTCATTGCAGATCATCCCACAGAAGCTGGTTATATTGCGTTTTACAGATAGAACATTCTCGGAAACTTAGGAACTGGCACAAAGATGGGTGCAAGGGAGTTTCCGAGAGTGCTCAGATAGACAAAAGGTGGTAATTTTAGTTTTCTGCCTACGGAAAGATCAGTGAATGTGCATTATAGCTATGAGGAATGGAGAGGAGAAACCAATGGGGCAGATTGTTACAATGAATCCGATCGCGCATATCCGCGGCAGTTTCCCGGAAAAGTTCGGGATCCCGCGGCAGGGAGGGCTGGCGGATACAAGGGCAAAGATCATATTTGAGCCGGAATACCGTGCGGCGGAAGCATTCCGGGGGCTGGAGGACTATTCGCATATCTGGCTTTTATGGGTGTTTTCGGAAAGTGCGGGCAGACCGTGGTCGCCGACAGTACGGCCGCCGCGTCTGGGCGGGAATCTCCGCAAGGGGGTATTTGCCACCCGATCTCCCTTCCGGCCAAATCCCATCGGTCTCTCCTGTGTCCAGTTGGAAAAGGTGGAGCTGGATACCCCGGAGGGGCCGGTACTGCATGTGCTGGGGGCGGATCTGCTGAACGGGACTCCGATACTGGATATCAAGCCGTATCTGCCTTATGCGGACAGTCATCCGGAGGCAGAGGGAGGCTTTGCGGACGGGGTTAAGGAGTATGAGCTGGAAGTGGATTTTTCGAATGAACTGAGAGCAGATGTAACAGAGGAAGAGTGCCGCGTCCTGTGCCAGCTTCTGGCACAGGATCCAAGGCCCTCGTACCAGCAGGATCCGGAGAGGGTGTACGGGATGCGGTATGCGGACATGGAAGTAAAATTCACTGTAGAGGATCAAACCGTACATGTTGTGAAGATTATAAGGATGTCAGAAAGCTGCTAATCCAAAATCTCAATTTTATTGCAATAAATTGCATAAAACTGAGATTTCAAATCGCAACCGCACAGCTGGAAAATTTTTATCAAATAGCCCGGCGGATGTTTTATGAAAGGAAGAACAATTCATAAGACATCTGCCGGGTTGTTTCATTTTACAGGACAATCGTTTACAGGACAAGATCCGCGATAAATGTGATCGCCGGGATCGTGAATACAGACAAAACCGTACTGAATGAGAAAATCTCGGAGGCATAGGTATAATTGCGTTCAAACCGGATGGCCATCATGGTCAGGGTCGTTGCGGTAGGGCAGGCGGCAGCCACCAGTGTGGTATATGCCACATCCCGGTCAACCGGAATGAGTGCCAAAAATACAAGCACGGCAAGCGGCATTACGACCAGCTTCATGAAGCTGATCCAGTAGGTGCGGATGTGGAAAAATATCTTTTTCAGATCTGCCTGGGCAACGGAAAAACCGGCGATCATCATGGCCAGCGGGGTATTCATGTCTGCGATATAGTACATGGAATCGATCAGCGGAGAAGGAATACGGATCTGCAGAAAGAACAGGATCACTCCGATGACCGTGCAGACCACGATCGGGGCAAGAAGCCCTTCCTTCAGACGCTTTGCCGAGAACTTCCCGTTCAGCAGGATCAGGCCGTGGGTCCAGGTCAGGATATTGAATACGGTCATATACGCGGTCAAAAGAAACACACCCTTGCTGCCAAGGACACTGTTGATCAGAGGAATCCCGATAAAGCCGCAGTTGGAATATGCGGCGGCAAAGCGTTCCAATGCATACTCCGGATTCTTTTTTTCAGGAACCAGAAAATGGGCAATAAAAAAGCCGATCACATGCGCGATCACAGCAACAGCAAATGCGGCAAGGAGTCCGCGCACCAGACCAGGGTCGTAATCCGTCTGGAATACGGTGATGATCAGGCAGGGATTGACCACCATCAGCAGAAGGTTGGAAAAATTCCGGTTTCCTTCCTGGTTGATGATATGCAGGCGGTAACAGAGGAACGCAAGGATCATAATGAACAGCATTTTGATCAGTTGATTCATAATCAGGATAAACATGGATAAAATCCTTTCTCTACGGTAGTTCCCGGCAGCAGCCGGTCAAGTACAGCATTGCATCATTAACGGTGAAGACTGCACCTGATATTTATGCAACGCTGTACTGGCACACATGTATACAACAGGGATGCGGCTGCTGCGGGGAGATGATCATGAAAACAGGGATGCAACCAGTTCACTGACCAGTTTCCCGTCAGCCTTTCCCTTTACCTTCGGCATCAGCTCTTTCATGATCCGGCCTTTGTCCTTTGCGGTCGGAGCATCGATTCCAAGAGCGGATAACACTTCCTGGATGACAGCCTTGATCTCTTCAGTATCCATCATCTTCGGCGCGTATTCTTCCAATACGGAGAGACGCTTCGTACATTCCTCAATAATATCCGTGCGGTCCGCCGGAGTGGTATCCAGTGTTTCCTTTGTCTGCTTGATCTCCTTTAAGATCACCTGCACCTCTTCCTCCTCGGTCAGATCGGCACGCTTGTCGATGGCCTTGTTCTTCAATGCGGTCAGAAGCGCGGACAATGTGGCCTTTCGTTCCTTTTCTCCGGCCTTCATGGCAGTGACCATATCTTTTCTTACTTCTTCAATCTTGCTCATAACAGTATCCTCCTTATTTCAAATGGTATCATTCATTTCGAGACAGAAAATCCGCAGGATCTATAGATCCATGCTTCGCCAGCCAGTATATCTCTGGAAATCTGCGGTACCTGCCTTTTGCGCAGGGAGTCGGACAGGTCAGCGGTTGATGCCCGACTGCAGCTCCTCCGCCCAGGACTGCAGGCTGTAGGTGTGTCCGTCGAACAGCTTTAAGATCACCCCGGTAGGATTGTCCTCATTGGCAAATGCATTTGCCTCATCCGTATCCACATGCATGGCAAGGGCAAAGGAAGGGCTGACACGGACCACCACGTCTGAAAAGATCAGGGAACGCTCAAAGCTCGTGGTGATCACGAATACGATATCATTATCCTTTACGCGGGCACGGATCGCGTCGATCGGGGTCATGTGGATATGGCGCTTTGCTACAATGACGCCCTCACTCAGTTCCACCTGGCCCTTGGGACCCACCAGAGTGCATCCCGGGGTGCCGCTGATGTCCCCGGACTGGCGGATCACGCTGGGGATTCCCAGCTTCCGGTTGTCGGTTACGGAGACCTCCACCTGAGTTTTGGAACGGCAGGGACCGAGAACGATGACATTTTCAAAGCTCCCCTTCGGGCCGACAACGGTGAGCCGTTCCTGACAAGCATATTGTCCCGGCTGGCTCAGTTCTTTTACATAAGTAAGCTCGGCATCGGGGCCGAACAGTGTCTTAAAGTCCTCCTGCGACAAATGGATGTGGCGTGCGGAGGTCTCAATGGGTATCGTCAGACTCATAAAAATCTCTCCATCCTGTGTGCTTTTTTGCTCTTTCTGATTTTAGCAGAATAAAGCGCGGTTTTCAAGGTAAAAAATTTCTATCTTTTTTCCCCGTCTTTTTCAAATAAATGCTTTAAGCGGAAGGCAAGCTGGATCTCGAACAGATCCTCCAGTAAATCTACGTCACAGTTCAGAATTTTGTTGATCGTAGCTAACCTGGCACGCAGAGTATTCTTATGGATGAATAATTTCTGCTCCGTTTCTCTTTTGGATCCATTGTTGGAGAGGTAAAGCTCCAATGTCCTCAACAGCTCGGTATGATGCTTCCTGTCATATTCCTCGAGAGGAGTGATATATTTCTGTATGAATTCTTCCAGAAATTTATAATCCAGTTCTCCGGAGTGATTGAAAAAATAACGGATCATGCCAAGCTCCTGATAAAGCATGTAGGGCAGTTCCTTCCTGGAGCCTGACAGGAAGGAGGCGGCCAGCTTTGCCTGTCGGAAGGCTTCGGCCAGATTCGAGAGCTCTGCGGGCATGCTGATCCCGATAAATATAGAGTTCGGTTTCATGGTACGGATATAAAGCTCACGTATTTTCAGAAGGTCCGCTTCCAGATGATCATACGGAAAGGGAAGCAGGACAACCTGGGCGTTCTCCTTTTCAAACATCAGGATATGCTTTGCATTCGGCAGCGTGCTGCGGACCATGGTATGAAAACGGCTGATGCGGCTGCTCTGCTGGATAAAAGAGTCAATGTTGCTGCTGGAGTCTGACTGAAAATACAGGACATAATATCTCCGATGGATCTTCTTTTCCAGAGGAGCAAGATAATGGACAGCATCCTCATGGGTAAGATGTTCCGCCTGGAGCAGCTTTTCAAACAGAAAGCTGTTGAAATGGCGTGTCGCGGTGTTGATGTCATTCTGTTTGCTGAACTGCAGGGCAACCACCAGGCTGAGCTGCTGGATCTTCATAATGATGGTTTCATCCAATTGATCTGTGGCAATATCTGTACAAAGTAAAATATAACCATATGCAGTCTCATGCAGCAGGATGGGAAACAGAAAGATCCGGATCCCCTGGGAAGACAGAAGCGGTGACAGATAGGTATAGATGGAAACCGTTTCATGGTCCAGATTGTCCATGGAGGAGCCGGAATATTGAAGCATATCCGGGACCATTTTCCGGGTATACTCCTTCCAGTCAAAACAATCTGAATATCCGGCCAGGTGCAGGTCTGTATCAGCCACTGCAAGTATCATCTGGTTGGAATGATAGAGCTGATTGCAGATCTCGGACAGAGAAGCACCCTCGATCATGGATTTCATCAGGGAATAATGAAAGTTCTGATTCTCCTCTATGACAAGATAGGGCTTCCGTATCATATCCGTAACGATGGGCTTCATCACCTGCCCCCAGTTATAGTTTTCAGGGGCTAAGAGTACAGGGAATCCGGTCTCATTGCAGTAATCAAAAAGTTCGGAGGGAATGGCGCTCAGAAATTTTCGCTTGGTGACGATCCCGGCTATATTTTTTTGAAGGAAGGAGTCTACCAGTTTGCGTGAAAAGCACTGCTGAAACAGAACTCCGGCGATGACCAGCTCTCCTTCTGAAAGCCAGTCTACGATTTCCGGGATGTCCATGATCGTTACGGTAGTGATGCTCCGGCCGCAGCCGTTTCGGCCTGCATAAAATTCAAGA
>CATLCV010000182.1 GCA_949893755.1 uncultured Lachnospiraceae bacterium
GTTCTGGTTGCGGCGGCAGCTTTTCTGACCGTGAATATTGCGATTTTTAAGCCTGTACGGGTGGCAATGCATACGTCCCCGGTAGAGGGTACGAGGTATCTTGCGTATACAGGGAAGGTCAAGAACAGCCGGGGGCTGCACCGGAGATTTACACCGTTCAATTTAGCCAGAATGAATATACAGAGGAATCAAAAAAAGGCAGTTTTGACACTTATCATGCTTGGGATGAGCGGGGCCCTTCTGCTGGTTACCTCCACGGCTGCCGGTTCGATTGATCCGGAAAAGCAGGCGAACTTCAAATACTACCCCTATGGGAATATCCTGATACAGATAAAAAACACGGTGGGAAGTTCGTTTGATAAGGAGTCGGAGCCATACGGAAGCTCAAAGCTGCAGCTGGAGGGAAATCCGCTGAAAAGCCAGGCGTTGCTTCAGGAATTGGAAGAAATAGATGGAATAGAGAAAATTACGGAATGCGATTGTATCCATATGACCATAACATTTCCGGGCGGAAGCGGGTCAATTACAAGCATTACCGACTTTTTCCCGACCTTGAACCGGGAACAGACAGAAGAGAAGCAGGACGTTTTATCTGACGGAACGGCGGATTATGATGATATGGCTGCAAGAAACGGAATCTTAGCGGAAGAAGATACGGCCAAAGTCGGAGATACCCTGAAAATCGGCGGAAGGGCATCAGACGGCAGCAGCTTTGATATAGAAGCTGTCGTAGTCGGGACATACGACAGGGCCGATCTGATGGAGGACAGCCCGGTTGTCCCAGGAAGCCCTTATTTTATCATGACGTATGATACGGCAAAAAAGCTGACAGGGATCACAGAGCAGACAGGTATCCTCGCCGTGAAAGCTTCCGACGGATGTTTTCAGGAGGTTCTGGATGCAGTCCGCGGGATCGCGGACAGGAACGGGACAATAGAGGTAAATGCGGTTGAGCAGACGATTGCCAACATTCAGTACAGATATCATTCGTCTATCAGGGCGATGTATATGATTTCAGCCATTTTATTTATCTTTGGAAGTATCAGCCTGATGAACATGTTTCTGGTTGATTTCCAGAGCAGAAAATGTGAATTTGGCCTGTTTGAGGTTGTGGGAACAACGAAGAACCAGCTAAATAAAATGCTGGACAGGGAAATTGGGATCTATCTTGGAGGTTCGTTGGCAATCTCCCTTCTTTGCGGCAGCGTGTTAAGCGTCATTGTATGCAGGCAGCTGGATAGGATGAACCACTGCATTACTCTGAAACTGCCCTGGATATTCCTGTTGGCCCTGCTGGCTGTGCTGGCGGTCATATATTTGCTTTTTTCTGTGTATGCCAGATCGGAACTAAAGAAAACAAGTATATTGTCTGCAATCAGGGATGATTGAAAAAATGGGCGGATCGGTATTGCAGAAAATGCGGCGTGGCAGAGCAGCTTCGCATAATGGAATAGGAGATGACAGGTTATGACGTGGCCTTTTGAAAACGACACCAGCGCCATTACAAAAAAGCTGGCAAAAGAAAGCATGAGAAGCGAAAAACGCCGGAACCGGATGGTGATCATCGCGGTCGCCCTGGCGGCGTTCCTGCTTTGCTTTGTGGGAACTGCATCTGCTTCTCTGGCACAAATGCAGCGTAATCAGGTTGCGGATACGTATGAGGCGGTCTGGCAGGGGATTGATGAAGCGGATCTTGAAATCCTGAAAGGACAGCCGGAATTTGCCCGCGTGGGCGGCTACTATATGATCGGTCAGGAATCCTCCAAACAAGGGTATACAGCGTCTTATGTGTATATGGACAGGGAAATGATGTATACTGCCCATGACCAGATGAAGCTGCTCACGGGACAGGTTCCTGAAAAAGCAAACGAAGCTGCTGTAAGTAAATACTTCCTTTCCGCCTATGGAGATCATGCTAAGGTTGGGGACACTGTGACCTTAGATACAGAGAGCTTTCAAGGTGATTATGTCGTTACCGGCATTATGGACAGCGCAGGTGAAAAAGAGATGAATACCTGTCCCTTTGTCCTGTCAAAAGCTGCATTGACAGAGTGGGCAGGATTCGATCCTGCGGGGTACCGTGCATATGTGCATTTCAAGAATGATACGAAACTGGATGAAGCGGTCATGACGGCCTGCTGCCGCGAGATTACGGAAAAATACGGGCTGCCGCCGGTGGGAATGAATGACAGATATTTTACTTATTATAAAAGAACCATAGATTTTACGGCTGTCGGCGGTATCGCATTGCTCGTCCTGATTGGCGGGTATGTGGTGATCCAGAGCATTTTCCGTATCTCCGTCAATGATAAAATACAAAGCTTCGGGCAGCTACGGATGATTGGCGCAACGAGGAAGCAGATCAAACAGATCGTGAAGCGCGAGGGGAGAAAGCTTGGCAGTATCGGGATTCTGATTGGGACAGCGATGGGAGTATGCGGCGGATTCCTCTTATTTCCCAAGGGTTTTCATGCCTTGTATTATGCGATAGCTGCTGTTTTGGCGGCAGTAATCTGCTGGTTTATGGTGTCCGTCTCTATCCGCAAGCCGATGAACATAGCTTCCGGCATTTCCCCGGTAGAGGCGGTTCGGTTTTCGCCGGAGCCAGACGCCATCCGCAGGCGGAGGAAACACATCAGGCTGGGTCCCGTTTCCATGGGAATCGCAAACTTCATGCGTGACCGCAAAAAGACAATCGCTATTGTGGCTTCTTTAAGTTTAGGCGGCATTTGTCTGCTGATCATTGCGTCTGCTCTTTTAACAAGATCGCCGGAGCAGTATGCGCGGCAGTTTTTTCCTGACGGAGATTATGAGATTTATCTGGACTCCGAAAAATCGGAAATTGAATTGATGTCCGAGGGAAATCCGTTCAATGCCCGGTTGAAAGAAGAAATTTTGTCCATTGACGGAGTGACCGATGTCATTGAAAAACGGGAAGCTTTTCCAGGGAAGGCTGCTGTTTCGGAGGCCACGCCTGTCGCCAGTATGTGTGATATTCTGGATGAGGAAAACGAACAGGAGGCAGAACTGGCTTTGGTCAAAGGCAGGATGCCGGCGGATCAGGATGAAATCTTAATAGCCGAAAGTGTGTACCAATACCTCGGACGATCCGCAGATATCAGGATTGGTCAGACATTAAAACTTACAGTAGAGCAAAAGACCGTTCCCGTTACTTTAGCAGGTACATTTGATACAAAGAAGGTTACAAACGGGCATGGCAGTCTGGCAATGGATTCTACGCAGATTTTTCTCCGCAGAGATCTTGCACAGGGATTATTCCCTGCAATTGAGAAATTCGATTATTCGTGGAATATTGTAAGCGAACCCCAAAAGGCGCAGAGTGTGGAGGCGGGGTTAAGAAATGTGATCGCAAACCACAGAGACATTGCATTATGGACCTTTGCTGAAAGTCTGGAGTATGAGGAAATGCAAAGCCGGATCATGTTCGGCAGTATGGAGGCGCTTTCGTGGCTGGTATTCCTGTTCGGCGTGATCAACCTCATCAACACGACCCTTTCGAACCAGATGTCCAGAAAACGGGAAAACAGCATCTTGCGATCCATCGGCCTGACCGGGAGGCAGCTGTGTAAGATGAATCTCTGCGAGGGTTTGTGCTATGCGCTCTTCGCGGCATTGGTGACTTTGACCGCAGGGGTTCCGATCGCGGTTGTGGTCTGCGCAGGAATCAGCAAAACAGTGTTTGCGGGAAAGATCGTCCCGTATCAATTCCCGGTTTTGGAAATGGGACTGTTCCTGCTGGCGCTCTTCGGAACGGAACTGCTCCTGTCCGTCTGGACGATCCGCAGACAGAAAACACAATCGCTGGTAGAGCAGATGCGGGCTCTGGAGTAATGGTGCAGGATTCTGCTGCAGTATATACCGGCCCGTGACCGTGCAGCATGGTGCTGGCCCAAAAACATTTCACGGCAAGCAGAAAGCATTTCACGGCAATGAAATTGTTTTGATTTTTTGGATGGATTATAATAAAATGATATAAGAAAGTATAGCGGGGAGGCGGCGCATTGATCCATATTGCAATCTGTGATGATGAAAAATATATGTCCGATCATATCAAGACGATCGTTTCCGATTTTTTCCGTAAAAAGAACCGGGAGATCAGCATCCGCACGTTTTTCAGCGGCGAAGAGCTGCTCCACTGCGGCGGGCAGATCGACATCCTGTTTCTGGACATCCAGATGAAGGATATGGACGGTATGGAAACGGCCAGGAGACTGAGGGCGGATCGATTCCAGGGATTTCTGATCTTCATTACGGTGCTGAAAGAGATGGTATTCCAGTCCTTTGAGGTGCAGGCCTACGATTATCTGGTTAAACCGGTGGAGGAAAAGCAGCTTGAGAAAACCCTGGAGCGCCTGTTCGCCTCCATGCACAGTGCCGGCGAGGACAGCCTGCTCGTGCAAAAGGGGTATGAGGGGCGCATTATCCCAAAAGGTGAGATCGTTTTCTGTGAGATCATAGACCGGAAGATCTATCTGAACCTGGTGTCCGGCGAGGTGGTCGATTATTATGAGCGGATTGAAAATCTGGAAACCAAACTGGACGATCATTTTTTTCGATGCCACAGGAGCTATCTTATCAATCTCAGGCATTTAAAAGGTTATAAAAACGGGACTGCATATATGGATAACGGCAGGGAGATTCCCGTATCACGGCTGAGGAGCAAAGATTTTTCCAGTGTTGTTCTGCAGTATATGAAGAACATCTGAGGAGCTGTCATGGAGAAGTATTTGGATTTTTTCAATATCTATATTATGGGCGTCATCGAGATGTCCTTCCAGTTCTATTTCCTGATCAAAATTCTGAACAAGAAACTATGGCCTCCCTTTTATTTCCTGTTCGCAGTATGTGCGGTGCTTATCGATCATTTTCTTTCTGCCGGGACGATCATCAGATTCATGGTGCTTGTTTTTCTGCTTACGGCCTGCGGGACTCTTGTCTGCCGTGCGGACAGGAAGTATTCTCTTCTGTATGCGGCTCTGACGACGGAGATCATGGTGCTCTGTTATGGGATCGTGAATTCCCTGATGAGCCTTCTATGTCCGTTTCTGCCTGCGGTTTTCCAGGATACGGCGGGGATTGCGGTCATGCTGGTCAACGAGGCGCTGTCGCTGGCCCTGACCGTCTTTTGCTATTTTATGGTGTACCGCTATTTTTCCGACTATATCTCAGCGGAAATGCAGCAGATGTTTCTGGTCTTCATCCCGATCCTGATGATATTTATTATGAGCGAGTACATCAATACGATAGAATTTGAATTCCAGTATATGGTCTTAATGGATGACGGGCCTTTCCGGTATATGTTCAGTCATGGGCAGATGTTCGCCATGCATCTTCTGGGGCTTTTAAGCCTGTTCTGCATCCTGTTTTCTTACAAAAAGCTGCAGCAGAATTTTCGGCTCAGCACAAAAATTTCACTGCTGGAACAGGAGGAGCATTCCCTGAACCAGTATGTGGAGGAGGCGAAGGCCCGTTACGATGAGACAAGATCATTCCGTCATGATATCCGGAACCATATTGCAGTGGTAAAAAATCTTCTGCAGAGCGGGAAACTAAAGGAAGCGGCAAGCTATATGGAGGATATGGATGATATGGCGGAAACCATGTCATTTCCCTGCAGTACCAATAATCCGGTCGTGGATATCCTGGTGGGAAACAAGCTGGGGATCGCAAAAAGCATGGGGATCCATGTGGAATGTTCCCTTCTCCTGCCATATCCCTGCGGCCTGCGGGATATTGATATCTGCATCGTTCTGTCAAATGCGCTGGATAATGCGATTCAGGCATGTAAAAATATGGAGACAGATACCTTGTCGGACAGCAGTCCACCCGTCCCGCCAGGGACATGCAGTATGGGGTGCCCGGATGGGTATATCCAGGTATCCGGGCGTATTCAGGGAGATTTTCTTATGCTGGAGGTCCAAAACAGCTTCCGCGGAAAGGACATGTTCAAAAAAGGGACAGGCCTGTCGAATATCAAAGCGGTAGCCGAAAAATATAGCGGCGCCATGAGTATCGAGACACAGGGAAATGTGTTTGTCCTGCAGGTGCTGCTGATCATTCCGCGGCATCCAGAAAGCATCTCACAGCAAATGGATTAATCTGCTGTTTTTTGCAGCCGAAAAATGAAAAAAGAAGCCGGGTATTTTTTTATAATAGAAAGAATTATTTTTGGTATTCTAAGATAAGATGATATCCGAAAAAATTTAGATGGAGGGATTATTATGCATGCGAAAACGATGGAAGGCCTTGTAGGGGCAAATATGAACATGAAAATGATGAATACTCCGTTCCGTGTCTATCAGGAAGCAGAGAGAAGAGGCGATACAGCCACTATGGAGCGGGCAATGGGGTATGTCGGTGAGACTGCGGACAAGGCAGAGGATTATCAGAAAAAAGTTGAGAAAGGAATGAAGGAGGAGGCAAAAGAGGCGCGGGAAAAGACGAAATCAGAGCAGGAAGATGCGATCCGAAAGCGTAAAGAAGAACGCGTGGAACAGGAAAAGAGGATAGAGGAGAGCAGGAATGGGAACACGGATACTGTCAGTATCAGCGAAATTGGGAAGGCAGTATCGGGGGAGACGTCTGATCTGGCTCAGACTGGTACAGGCAGCAGACCTGTGGAAGAAACGGCGGATGCCGTTAAGACTGAGCCTGTAATCTATACGAAAGCAGGAGAAGCAGTCATGCCGGAATCCGGTACGAATATTTCCGTTTCTGCATAGTAAGGCACTGTTAAGAAATAAAACTTTACATTTGGCTTACCTTTGCAGATTCATCCTTCGCCAATTACAAAGTTATTTCTTAACAGTTACTTATTTCTTAACAGTTACGAAGGAAAGGGGAAAATAAAAGTGGATCAGAACAGAGATGGTTTTGGAACAGGCATTGAGGCGGTCATAACCAGTTTTAATCAGGATACGATGATTCTTGAAGCCGTTGAATCTTTATGTACCCAGACAGTATTGCCACAGAAAATAATCATTGTTGATGACGGCTCTACAGATGAGTGTTCCATCCGCATATTAAAAGATATGGAAAAAAAGGCTGATCTGCCGATTCCGGTTATGATACATTACCAGGAAAACGGGGGAGTATCTGCCGCGAGAAATACCGGTATAAAGAAAACACAGGCGCCAATGGTATTAGTATTAGACGGGGATGATAAACTGGAACCTGAATATACGGAGTATGTAAGCCGTCTGCTCGGCGATCATCCATCCATGGTCGCGGCGTCCGCCTGGATGCATACCTTTGGGGCGTTAGATTCCATTGTATGTCCTGCCGGTGGGAAAATCAATTCATTTTTATCCCGCAATTGCTGCCCGGCGACACATATTCTCCGCCGGGACATCTTTGAACAGTGCGGAGGATATGATGAATCCATGCGTTCTGGTTTTGAGGATTGGGATTTCTTTTTGAGCATGCTGGAAACCTCGCCGGAAGCATGGATCGGGATTGTGGATCAGCCGCTGATCCGGTATCGAACCGCTCCTGCTTCGTCAAATATAAAAAGCATGGATAAACGGCTGGAACTGATGCGATTTTTGATCGAAAAGCATATCGGCAGCTATCATGACCATATCGTAGACGCACTGTTGGGAATAGAAGCGATATCAAATTCAAGATTATTTCATTGGGAAAATGAAGTCACCCACGCAATAGCAAATCATCAGGAATTAAGCCGGTCATCAGAGGATTTTCTGGAAAGTCCGACATATGGTGACGGCGGAATGGCTTCGGCCGTTCGGATTGCTTCGATTGGAGGAGAAAAATGAATCAGAAAAAATGGATCCGTATCGTATCGATTTATTCGATCATATACACAGCAATCACATTGTTAAGCAGCGTTTTGTATCTCTGTAACGGTATTTATGAAGACCCAAGCGGTAACTGGCATGAGTTAGACAGGGCCATGATCCTTCTGATCGGGATCGCGGCATTTGAACTGTGTACGAATCTGCCGGTGAAACCTCTGATTCTCAGATATGTGACGGCGTATATTCCCTCCCTGCTGCTGGCGTTCGCATATGTCTGGTCTACCGGACTGCGGGAACCTTTGGCGAAAACAGCATACAGGGATATCTGGATTAACTTTACGAGTCTTTTTGTGATTTTGTGTATCATCAATACCGTCATGGATGTTTGTAAGAAAAAGAGAGGACAGAGAGGAAAAGGCGAAAAATATTGAGTAAATACAACGCATTATGGGAATATGTGCAGAAAAGCGGAAAGGAATCATTCCGGCTGACCTTTGAGGAGATTCAGAATATCGCGGGGATACCGATCGACCACTCTTTTCTGAAATATAAGAAGGAACTTACGGAATATGGCTGGCAGGTTGGGAAAATATCCATGAAAGAGCAGACGGTACTCTTTCATAAGGTTGACTGAACCTTAGGAACTGTGAATAAATAACTTTACAAAGTGAGTAAAAATGGATGAAAATATTTTAGAATGGCTGTTAGCAGAGGACACTCCTGAAGTCAGGCTTCGGACATTAAAGGAGTATCTGAAACAAAAAAGCATTAGCGCCTGACAGGAGCAGGATCATTGATTTCTCCAGGACATGTGTAAAAGATGATTATTCAGATGAAGTACAGGCCGCTTTTTCTAATAAACTCGGTATGAAAAAGGCAAAAGATGTAATGCAATATAATCATATGGAATGGACTGAATTTACAGTGCAATAGAAAAATACAGCTTCCTGTTCTGCCTGAACCCAAAATTGAGATTTATATTGGAGGGTATGGAATGAATGACATGAATGAAAAAATGATAAACAGTATTATAAAAAAAGCGGATGCTTTGTGCCCTGATTCTTTGGTTTTGATCGGTGTGTATGGTTCAGTTGTTACAGGAGATGAGTACGAAAAATCTGATCTTGATTTGATGGTTCTGATCAATGACGAAAACGGACAGGTTCTGGCTGACGGATTTATTATAGATGATGTTGATATAGGGTATGACCTTTACTGTACCAGCTGGGATATGCTTGAAGAAGATGCGCAGTGTAGCCACGCACATTTGTCTAAGCTGTTCGATTCGAGGATCATTTATTGCAAAGATAAAAGTGCATTGGAAAGGTTGGATGAGATCAGAAGAAAGGCGGCAGAGCTGCTTGCATCGGACAGGCGGTATGAGAAGGCTGACAAAGTATATAGTGATGCAAAAAAGATGTATGCGGAGGTCTGTCTTGCACAGTCTTTATCAAGAGCAAGAAGCTGTGCAGGAGCGGCTATTGAGTTTATAGAAAATGCTGTAATGTTGTATAATGGCCAGTATTTCAGAAAAGGAACGAAAAGAGCTCTGGATGAGCTGAAACAGCTTAAACTTCCTTTTGACCTTGAAACCAGGATTCTTGCCGTCATTCAGGCAGAGACGGTGGAAAAGATACGGGAAAGACTGACGGAAGTTTTCATTTTGACAGACGGGTATCTGCAGGTTCCGAAGAAAAAGGAACTCCCTTCTGCAGAAAATCTACGAGGAACATATGAGGAAATGTATTCTAACTGGAAAAACAAAATGGCAGAGGCAGCAGGCAGAGACGATGTGTATTCTTCATTTATGAATTTACTTTCTTTACAATATATGATTCATGAAATCGTAGAATGTATTGCAGTGAATGATTTTGAAATTATGGATAAATTTAACCCCAAAAATCTGGAAGAGAACGTGGAAGTCTTCAACAATGCTCTGAGTAACTATCTTGCAGAGTATGAAAAAGTAGGAATTTGTCCAAGGCATTTTGAGAGTATGACAGAATTTGTGGAGGATTGCGAGAAGCAGTATTTTAAGGAGGACAAAAATGATTAGATTGGTCAGACCGACAGAAGCACTGAAAGAACAGGCGCTGGAGTTTAAGCAGGAATTTTTTGATAACGGGGAATTCGTCATTAACGGAAGTGAAATTCTCGTTTTAAGGAGAGCGTTTCGATGATAACTATAGAAACCAGCAGATTACTTTTGAGAAATTATAGAGAGACAGATTTTGAGGATATTATAAAGTATTTTTCTAATGAAGAAGTCAGCAAATTCGAAGATTTTTATCCAATGTCGGAAAAACAGGTGAAAAACATGATTACTGAGTGGAAGGATATGGATAACCGTCTTGTTGCCGAATTAAAATCAAAGCAGAATGTTATAGGAAGCATTGGTTATTGGATAGATGATGAAGGACATTATTGTATGGATTATGATTTTAATCCGGAATATTGCGGACAGGGTTATGCAACAGAGGCAGGCAATGCGCTTGTTCATTATCTATTTGAATCAGTGGGTATCAGTACAATTTATGGAGATTGTGATGTGCGGAATGTTTCATCATGGAAACTATTAGAAAGACTGGGATTTAACCGTATAAGAAGGCTTGATAATCAATCATATAAAAATGATAAAAATGGTAATCCAATTTTAATCAGTACGTTTTTATATGAATTGAATAAAGCAGGAGAATCTTGCAGTTCAAAAGGGAAATGATTTGGAATGAGAAGAAATATAAAATATAAATCAGATAGTTTATGCATTGCAATATTTACGCTTTGTTTAGCTGCAAGGTTTGTAGAATATTTTCTGATTGAGACAGATAGGACGGCTATCGGAGAAAATGTGCTTCATAAAGCAGCCGGAATTATCATATTAGCTTTGGCACTGAAAAGGGTAAATCTTACATGGAGTGATATTGGATTTCAAAGAAACTGTTTTGTAAGCAGTATTTTGAAAGGTTTGTTATTGGGAAGCGTCTGCTTTATCATTTCGTTTTGGTTAGAATTAGCAATTTTAGCTTTGCAAGGCAACCCTGCATATTTAGAAATATATATCAGCAGTTTTTCTTTAACCGGTTCTCAAATAAAAAATACGGATTTTGTTTTCTTTCTGTTATGTGTAGTATTCAATGTGGTCAATGTATGGATGGAGGAAGGCATTTTTCGAGGACTGTTCATTAAAATATTTTCTGAATCGAAATCATTTATGCAGGCGAATTTTATTGCGGCATTTTTATTCGGAATCTGGCACATTGTAATGCCGGTCAGAAGCTGTATGGATGGTGAAATGTCATTTACGGCAATGGTTCTGATGGGTATCGGATATATTATCCTTGCCGGAATTATGGGAATTAAATGGGGACTTCTTTACCATATGACAGGAAATATATGGACGGGGCTTGGCGACCATTTATTCAATAATACCGTTGCTACAAATATGCTGCATGTCATTTCTCTAAATGGTGCAGACGAATTACAAATTGTCCGGATTATGGCTGCACAGCTTATTTCCTTCACTTTTGTACTAGCAATTTATGTTTACAGGAGCAGGAAAAAGAGGGTGAATAGAAATGTATTTAATTGAAAATTACAAAGATAACATACGATTTAACAGACAGTACGAAGAAATCAGTAAATTTCTTCAAATAGTTGCAGACAATGGCTATAATGAACATTTCCATTGGGGGCGTTTCGATTGGGGTATGACGCATTCATACTTGGATGTGGAAATGCTATCAAGAAACGCTCTGTTTAGGAGAGAAAATGGAGAACTTGTTGGCGCGGTAGTGTATGATTATGATAAAACGAGTATAACGTCAAAATCGGAATTTGCGAGGGAAAATGTATGATTAGAATAAGACCATATAAGGCTTCAGATGTAGATACAATATTATCATGGTGTCAGGATGAAAAAGTATTTTATCAATGGACAGCAGGTATACTCGGTAATTATCCGATAACGCAAAAGGAATTTTGTTTTGTTGAATCTCTAATGCCGTTTACTGCATTTGATGATACAGGAATCGTT
>CATLCV010000183.1 GCA_949893755.1 uncultured Lachnospiraceae bacterium
GAAATACCGGCAGCGGCAAGGAATTTTTGAAGCTGCTTCATACTCTGACACGCTTAAACAACGAAGAACATGCGGAATTTCAGATCCGAAACCTGCTGTCCGAGGGCTGGACTCTCCTTGTTCAGGAATTGGAAATGCAGCGGCAGAAAAATCTGTTCCAGACGCCCTCTGCCCATGAGCGTACCAAAGATATCCTGAGCTATATCCATAAGCATTTTAAGGAGAAGATCACCATTGCCGACATCTCCGCATATGCCGGGATCAGCACAAAGGAATGCATCCGCTCGTTTAAGAACACCTTTCATCAGACGCCCATGGATTACCTGATCCGCTATCGTATCGAACAGGCAAAGCGGCTCCTGGCGGAGACAGATGCGCCGGTCACAAATATTGCATTCATGACCGGCTTTCAGAACAGTGCTTATTTCAGCAAAACTTTTAAAAAATATTTAAAGATGACGCCAAAGGAATTTCGGCAATCCCGGAGAATGGATGTTTTGATCCTGTAAGAAAAGGCATCCCTTACTCCCGGATCTGTCCATTTCCAAAGATAATATATTTCGTGGATGTGAGCGCTTCCAGCCCCATAGGTCCTCTTGCGTGAAGCTTCTGCGTACTGATCCCGATCTCCGCGCCGAAGCCGAACTCGAATCCGTCCGTAAACCGTGTGGAGGCGTTCACATAGACTGCGGCCGCATCCACCTCATCCTGGAATTTCAGCGCATTGTCATAATCCTTTGTGAGGATGGACTCGGAATGCCCGGTATTGTAACGGTTAATATGAGCGATCGCTTCTTCTGCGGAATCTACGATCTTCACGGAGATCACGGCGTCCAGATACTCGGTTCCCCAGTCCTCTTCCGATGCCGGAAGGATCTCCGGCACGATCGCCCTGGCCCGTTCATCTCCCCGGATCTCTACCTGGTGCGCTCTCAGCCGTTCTGCGATCAGAGGCAGCGCCTCCTTCGCGGCAGCCTCATGGATCACCAGGGATTCGCAGGCGTTGCACACGCCCATGCGCTGGGTCTTTGCATTTTCAATGATATCCGCCGCCCTGCCGATATCCGCACTGGCATCTACGAAAATATGGCAGTTCCCGGTGCCTGTCTCGATCACCGGCACGGTGCTGTTCTCCACCACGTTCGCGATCAGGCCGGCGCCGCCCCTGGGGATCAGAACATCGATATAGTCATGCAGCTTCATCATCTCCCCCACCGTTGCCCTGCTGGTGTCCTCTACCAGAAGAATGGCATCCTGGGGCAGATTTTCCTTTTTCAGGCCCGCCTGGATGACCTCCGTGATCGCCAGGTTGGAATGGATGGCATCGCTTCCGCCCCGCAGGATCACGGCGTTTCCGGTCTTGAAGCAGAGCCCGAAGGCGTCTGCCGTCACATTGGGACGGGATTCGTAGATGATGCCCACCACCCCCAGAGGCACCCGCCTCTTGCCGATCCGCAGGCCGTTTGGTCGGTTCTTCATGCTTAAAACCTCCCCGATGGGATCCTCCAGCGCCGCAACCTGTTTCAGCCCCTCGGCCATGTCCTGGATCCGCTCTTCGGTCAGTCTGAGACGGTCGATCAGGGACTGCTTCACCCCTTTTTCTTCCGCTGCCCTTAAGTCCTTTTCATTTTCTTCCAAAAGATACGTGCTCCTGGCACACAGCTCCCCGGCCACCGCCAGGAGTCCTCTGTTCTTTTCCTTTGTCCCCAGCTTCGCGCAGAGCCTTGACGCATTCTTCGCGCGGATTCCCAGTGTCTGAATATAGCTTTCCATTTTCTGCATCCTTCCTTTCTTATATTCCCGGACTGTCACAAAATCACCTGTTCTGATTTTCCACTTTACGTGCCTTCTTGGACTTCCGCCGAAACTGCGGCCGCTCCGGTGACAGCTCATCCTCCACGGCTTTTCCGTGCTCCCTCGACAAAAATAAGGTTCCGATCTTTTTTCCCGCCATAATATCATTGATGGCATATATATTGTCCCCGCTGGCGATCACCATATCCGCCCCGGAGCCGGTCACGATCTTGGCCGCGTTGACCTTGGTGGACATCCCTCCGGTCCCGAAATCGCTGGAAGAGCCCTTGGCCATATTCTCCAGCTTTTCATCGATCTTCACTACGGTATGGATAAAGCGGGCATGGGGATTCTGCCTCGGATCGTCCGTATACAGCCCCTCAATATCCGACATCAGGATCAGCAGGTCCGCTTTAACAAGCTCCGCCACATTCGCCGCCAGCGTATCGTTATCCCCGAAGTTTCCATACGCCAGCTCATCCACGGAAATGGCGTCGTTCTCATTGACGATGGGCACTACATTCATGCGGAACAGCTCGTCAAAGGTACGCTTCGCGTTTTTGCGGCATTCCTCATTGGTGACCGATTCCTTGGTCAGCAGGACCTGTGCCGTAAGCTGGCTGTATTCATTAAACAGCTTTTCATAGATCATCATCAGCCTGGCCTGGCCCACCGCCGCACAGGCCTGCTTGGCCGCCTCTGTATCCGGCCGCTTGTCAAGCCCCAGAGCCGCCCTGCCGACTCCCACCGCGCCGGAGGAGACGACGATCACTTCCTTCCCCTTATTCCTCAGGTTGATCAGGATCCGCACAAATTTTTCCAGCTTCTCCAGATTGATGTTTCCCGTTTCCTCATACGTGATCGTCGTGGTGCCAACCTTGATCACGATCCGTTTCTTTTGCCGTAAGATTTCTTTTCTGTCCATGACTTCTCCCTACCGCGCGTTTTGATAGATCCGGTAGATATCCTCCTGATCCAGCTTCTTCACACAGCCGATGGTCCTGCCGCCGTCGAAGCTGCATTTTCTTGCCAGCTCCCGCAGTTCTTCTTCCCCAGGTTCCACCCCAAGCTCTCTCAGGCTGGTGGGCATCTGTATGGAACGATAAAATTCCTCCATCGCCTGAACGCCCTTTTCCGCGGTCTCCATCGCATCTCCGGTGTCTTTTACGCCCATCACCTGCACCGCGAACCGCGCGAACCGCTCCGGCCTCGCGTCCATCACATATCTTGCCCAGCTTCCCCATACGGCAGCCAGACCTGCTCCGTGGGCCACGTCATACATGCCGCCCAGCTCATGCTCCAGCTGGTGGGAAGCCCAGTCTCCTCCATCCGTGCCGCAGCCGGTCAGCCCGTTGTGGGACAGGCTTCCCGCCCACATCACTTCCGCTCTCGCTTCGTAATTCCGGGGATCTTCCAGCAGGATCCCGGCATTCTTCATGACCGTGCGGATCAGGCATTCGCTGATCCCGTCTGTGAGCTCCATGTTCTCCGCCTGATTCAGGTAACGCTCCATGGTATGCATCATGATATCCACACAGCCGCTTTCGGTCTGGTAAGCCGGCAGGGTCATGGTCAGCTCCGGATTCATGACCGCAAACCTCGGCCGAACATAATCACTGTTGCAGCCCCGTTTGACCCATCCCTCTTCCTTTGTAATGACAGAGGAATTGCTCATCTCGGAACCGGCCGCGGCAATGGTCAGGATTACGCCGAGAGGCAGGCATCCCTGGGGCATCCGTTTCTTGGCATAAAAATCCCACACGTCCCCTTCATTTGCCATACCGTATCCGATGGCCTTTGCAGAGTCAATCACACTGCCTCCGCCCACCGCAAGGATAAAGTCTACGTTTTCCTTTCTGCACAGCCCGATCCCCTCATAGACAAGGGAAAGCCTGGGGTTGGGGACCACGCCGCCCAGAGTCACATAATCCACCCCCGCCTCATCCAGAGACCTGCAGATCCGGTCCAGCAGGCCGCTTTTTTTCACGCTGCCGCTTCCGTAGTGAACCAGCACCTTCCGGCATCCGCATTCTTTCAAAAGCTTCCCGGTCTGCTGCTCTGTCTCTTTTCCGAATACCACCTTTGTAGGTGTGTAATAATTAAAATTTTCCATTTGTTTCTCTCCTGTTCATTCTCTTTTTCGCTTCTTCAGACGATTTCCACCTGACACATTTTCATGGCGTTCAGCGCCTGCTCATGGCTCTCCTTCGTCACTCCGGCGCAGCAGGAAGCATCCACACAAACCTGCGTCTCCGGCAGATACGCCTTCAAAAGCAATGCATTGGAGATCACGCAGATGTCCGTACACAGCCCGACCAGAGTGATACTTTCTACCGTCTCCCCGGAATCCTGCCGTGCTTTCAGCATCTGTCCCAGCTCCACACTTCCAAAGGTGGGCTTGTCAATGGGATCTTCCGGAAGCAGCTTCTGAATCTCCGGGTGGATCTCCCACCCGTCTGTCCCCCGGATACAGTGTCTGACCGGGAGCTTTTTCCCCTCCTGGGTGTCCAGGTAATCCTCCTCGTGGGTGTCCCTGGTGGCGATCACCAGTCCGTCAAACTCCCGGATCTTTTGGATCACCCGGGGCACGATCTCCACCGCCTCCGGCGTTCCCAGCGCGCCGTCAATAAAATCCTTCTGCATGTCTACCACTACCAGTACCTTCATAAATGTTCCTCCTTTTCGCCTATGGGCAATTCGCGCAATTCCTTATTTTCGCTTTGCGTCTCCCTTTTTTCCGAGCCGGACCTCTTCCATCTTCCTGGCAGTCCCCTCATCCAGCCAGTCAAACAGATAATTCCTGTCATGCCCCGGCCGGTTTAAGTACTCCTTCCGAAGCTCCCGGTTCACAAGCTCCACCTCTTCCCGCAGTTCTTTGGCGGAAAGCAGGCTGCATCCCTGTCCCCGGATGATCACCTGCTCCGTGCCGTCCGAGGTGGCAACCGTCACATGATATTTTCTCCCGATCTCATGGGCCGTCTTCTCGATATACTGATCCGCGGTCTCCGCTTCCTTCGTATAGACCACATAAATATTATGGTACCGCTGCACCTCTCCCGGAAATCCTTCCAGCTTATAGGCGTCAAACACCAGGATCACCGTACATTTTTTTACCCCCTGGTAATTGGACAGAATGTCCATCAGCTTTCCTCTGGCCCCGTCGATGTTGGTTTCCGCAAGCTCCCGAAGCTCTTCCCATGCAAAAATAATATTGTATCCATCAACCAGCAGGTATTCTTTTCGTTTCCCTGTCTTCTTTTCGGTTTCTCCTGTCCTCTCTGTCCCGGATGCGTCCGCTTTGGAACGGGTCCATGATTTTCTCGCCCCGGCCTTTGGATTCTGGTTTTTATCCGATCCAGCGCCGAAATCTTTTCCGGCATAAGAAACTTTTTTCTGTGCCTGCGCCGCCCTTCTCCTGGAAGCCTCTGCCATCCGGTCCAGCTCCCTCTCCTCCTCCGGGGACAGGGTATACTCCCTCACCGGCTGCCGCCTGGGAACCGCCTCCACCTGTGCTCCTTCGGACGCCTCCTTTTTCTGCAGTACGCTTTCCAGATGCATATGCTCCTCCACCTGGTCCCATGGTACCACAAATCCGGCCCCATGAGCACAAAAGACGGAGCCTGTCGGATTTTCCAGATCCCGCTCCGGATCGTATCCGATGTTCTCGATCACCTCTTCCGCGTTGTGGCAGGGCAGATATCCTTTCAAGCTGCAAGACAATCTTCCCCTGCCCTTCGTATAGGCGGCCAGCTCGGTCTGATAATCCCGCATATTCACAACCGGAACCGTGCCCTCCAGGACTGCCGTGTCCCCGTCCTGCTCCGGCGTGCCGAAGGTTCCATGCATCCGCTGGAGATCCGACAGGGCACGTCCCACCGTATCCTGAGGCACCTCCAGCCGGTATTCGTAATAGGGCTCCAGCAAAATGCTCTGCGCTTTTTTCAGTCCCTGCCGCACCGCCCGGTAAGTGGCCTGACGGAAATCCCCGCCCTCCGTATGCTTCAGATGGGCCCGTCCGGACGCCAATGTGATCCGCAGATCCGTGATGGCCGAACCGGTCAGCACGCCCGCATGCTCCTTTTCTTCCAGATGGGTCAGGATCAGCCGCTGCCAGTTCCGATCCAGCACATCCTCGCTGCAGATCGATGTGAACTGCAGGCCGCTCCCCGGCTCTCCCGGTTCCAGCAGCAGATGAACCTCCGCATAGTGCCGCAGCGGTTCAAAATGTCCCACGCCTTCCACCGTATCCGAGATTGTTTCTTTGTATACAATGTTTCCCGCCCCAAATTCCACCTGCACATGGAACCGTTCCAGGATCAGGCGCTTCAAGATCTCAATCTGCACTTCCCCCATAAGCTGGACATGGATCTCTCCCAATGCTTCATTCCATACGATGTGCAGCAGAGGCTCCTCTTCCTCCAGCTGCCGGAGGTGTTTCAGCATCACAGGAACGTCACAGTCCGGCGGGAGCTGGATCTGGTAGGTCAAAACCGGCTCCAGAACGGGCATTCCCGACTCCGCCTCGACCCCTAAGCCCTCCCCGGGAAATGTTTTCGTCAGCCCGGTCACAGCACAGACCGTCCCCGCGCGGACCTCCTCCGCAGCCTCAAACCTCGCGCCGGAATAGATCCGGATCTGGTTCACCTTTTCCTCCCAGATGTCCTTTTCGCCCTCTGAGCCGCGGACCTCCGGATGCGCTTCTTTCGCCCCCTTCGGATTCTTTTCCCCGCCGGAACCGCCTGTCTCGGCCGTTCTCCGGTTGGTCAGCAGATCCTTCACCCGCAGCCTGCCTCCCGTGACTTTCAGGTACGTCAGGCGGTTCCCCTGGTCATCCCTGGATATTTTATAAACCTTTGCACCGAACGCTTCGGGATAAGACCGGATGGGAGCATATCGGGAAAGTGCTTTTAAAAATGCCTCTACTCCGGTCAGCTTCAACGCGGAACCGAAAAAGCAGGGAAATAATTTTCTTTCTGAGATCAGACGCCGAATCTCCCTGTCGGATACGGTTCCGGTTTCCAGAAACGCATCCAGTACCGCTTCATCACACATGGCGATATTTTCAAAAAATGCTTCTGAGTCGCCGCTGAAATCCACACAGTTTTCATCCAGCCTTTTTTTCAGTTCCTCCATCCGCTTCTCGGCGTCTGTTCCTTCCTGATCCATCTTATTGACAAACAAAAAGACCGGCACCTGGTATCTGGAAAGCAGGTGCCACAGGGTCTCCGTGTGCCCCTGTACGCCGTCCGCCCCGCTGACCACCAGAACCGCCGCGTCCAATACCTGCAGGGTACGCTCCATCTCCGCGGAAAAATCCACATGCCCCGGGGTGTCCAACAACGTCACCTCCAGGTCCTCCACCGGAAAGACTGCCTGCTTGGAGAAGATCGTGATCCCTCTTTCCCGTTCCAGCTCGAAGGTATCCAGAAACGCGTTCTTATTGTCTACCCGCCCCAGCTTCCGTATGGCTCCGCTTACATAAAGAAGCCCCTCTGACAGGGTCGTCTTCCCTGCGTCCACATGAGCCAGCAGGGCGATGCATATCTTTTTTTCGGATCTGTTTTCCGATGGTTCTCCCATTGGGAATACCCCTTTCCATGGTCTATAATTTAACCGATTGATCCTCATATTTGAAGATCAACCGGTTTAAAAACAATGCTCAAGTCCTTCTATATCATAACACAAGCCCATCCCTTTTTCTAGTCTTGGTTATAAGGAAGATTTATTTTATGCATTTTTATTGTATATAGCGTATATTTATTCATTATTTTATACATATTATGTATATTTTCATTTTTATTACATTTTCTCTTGCATAATTATAATTCGTGGTGTATAGTATTGGATGTTATCAGAAATTGTTACAGGTTTTATGTGCATCCTCCCGGCCAATCAACTGTGATGATCAGCCGGAGTATGGCATGCAGCCAAAAATTCGCTTAAACGATAAAAAGGATCAGGAGGCAATCAACATGAGCAAAGAAAAAGTGGTACTGGCGTATTCCGGAGGTCTTGACACCACCGCGATCATCCCTTGGTTAAAGGAAAACTTCGATTATGAGGTCATCTGCTGCTGTATCGACTGCGGGCAGGGCGAGGAACTGGACGGACTGGAAGAGCGTGCAAAGCTGTCCGGCGCATCCAAATTATATATCGAAAATATCATCGACGAATTCTGCGACGAGTACATCATGCCCTGTGTTAAGGCAGGCGCTGTTTACGAAAATAAATACCTGCTGGGAACCTCTATGGCCCGTCCGGTCATTGCAAAGCGTCTGGTAGAGATCGCGCGCAAGGAAAACGCGTCCGCCATCTGCCACGGTGCCACCGGCAAGGGAAATGACCAGATCCGTTTTGAACTGGGGATCAAGGCACTGGCTCCGGACCTCAAGATCATCGCTCCATGGCGTATGACCGATGTATGGACCATGCAGTCCCGGGAAGATGAGATCGAATACTGCAAGCAGCACGGGATCGACCTTCCCTTTGACGCAAAGCACAGCTACAGCCGCGACCGCAACCTGTGGCACATCAGCCACGAAGGACTGGAGCTGGAAGACCCGGCAAATGAACCCAATTACGATGACCTGCTTGTCCTCGGCGTATCCCCGGAAAAAGCTCCGGATGAAGGCGAATATGTGACCATGACCTTTGAAGCAGGTGTTCCGAAGAGCCTGAACGGAAAAGAAATGAAGGTATCCGAGATCATCACCGAGCTGAATGCCCTGGGCGGAAAGCACGGCATCGGAATCGTGGATATCGTGGAAAACCGTGTGGTAGGCATGAAGTCCCGGGGCGTCTATGAGACCCCCGGCGGAACCATCCTCATGGAAGCACATCAGCAGCTGGAAGAGCTGGTGCTTGACCGCGCAACCTATGAGACAAAGAAGGATCTGGGAAATAAATTCGCGCAGATCGTATACGAAGGAAAATGGTTCACACCCCTGCGTGAAGCGATCCAGGCATTCGTTGACGTAACACAGCAGTATGTGACTGGAGAAGTGAAGTTCAAGCTGTACAAGGGCAATATCATCAAAGCAGGCGAGACTTCCCCGTATTCCTTATACAGCGAATCCCTTGCAAGCTTTACCACTGGCGACCTGTACGACCACCACGACGCAGACGGATTTATCAATCTGTTCGGACTTCCGCTGAAGGTCCGCGCAATGAAGATGCAGGAAGTGGAAAAATAAAACACTCTATCATGAAAAAGCTGCCGTTTCGGGCAGCTTTTTCGCGATTCCGGCAGAAAATGGATCGTTGCAAACCATCCGGCCGGATGTTCAGATTACTGCTTTCAGAACCCTGAGCGCATTTCCTGACCAGATCTTATCCAGCTGCCGCTCCGTGATCCCCTGCTTTTTCATGGCTTCCCAGACCTTCTCCATCTCTCTCGGTCCGGAAATATATCCGGTCACATCCCTGCACACATATCCGTCAAAATCCGTCCCAATGGCAGGCAGGTCCTCCCCTGCCGCCGCGATCATATGGGCCGCGTGTCTGGCAATGTCCTGTACCGTAACCTCCGAAACCGTCTCCCTCAGAAATACAGGATAAAAATTCAATCCTGCCGCGCCCCCTTTTTCCGCCAATGCTCTCAGCATATCATCCGTCAGGTTCCTGGGAACATTGCACAGCGCCCGGGCGTTGGAATGAGAAGCCACGACCGGAGCCCTGCTGACCCGGATGCAGTCCCAGAATCCCCCGTCCGACAGGTGGGAGACATCCACCAGCATTCCCAGCGCATTCATCCGCTCCACCATCTCCAGGCCGAACGGCTTCAGCCCCTGGTTCATGACCCCGCTGTCCCGGCTGTTGGGATATCCCAGGCAGTTCTCATAATTCCAAGTCAGCGTGATCAGGCGGATTCCCTGCCGGTACAGCTCCTCCAGCCGCTCCCGTTTTCCGTTTAACACACCGCCCTCTTCCACTGTGGCAACCGCGGTGATCCGATGCTGCCTGTCGTTTTCCAGGATCTCTTCATAGCTTTCGGCAACCGCAAGCCCTTCCTGCTCTTCCTTACGGATCCGCCGGATCATATCCAGCACCGCCCTGTATGCCCGGTCCCATGCCTCCGGCCCGATCTGCCGGTGTCTGCCGTTCCAGACAGGCTTCCCGTCCTCATATTCTTTCCCGTCCGCAAAGCACGCGAAAAACTGGACCATAGTCCCGGCACGTTTCATCCCTTCCATATGTATGCACAAATGATTTTTTAATATGGTTTCATCAGCACCTCTTTTCTGCAGCTCACTGATCGTATCGCAGTGCAGATCAATCAACCTTCTCATCATCCTCCTGCTTCCTTTCCTATTTCTATCCTGACCTGGACAAGCCGGAACCAAAATTTTGCCAGAATGCGCAAAATTTCGTTATTAATTGCCTAAACAGCGTTCCAGCCGCCTTCCTTTATTTTATGCCGCCAAACGTAAAAATATCGTATCTGTAAAATTTCGAACCAGATACAACGTACTTGTTCCGGACCCTGCGTATATTTTTTCCAAAAACTACATACGCTGAAATACAAAATAATTCTATCAACCAGTATATCACAAAAAGGAGTGCTTATGAAACCTAAAATCGGAGTGATCGTCTGCGGCTTTATTGATAACAAACAGTTTGTGACCAATGCTTACATCCAGTCCGTCCGGTATTCCGGCGGCATCCCCCTGATCCTTCCCCTCATCCGCTCCGGCCCGGTCTTAAATGAATATGTCAGCCTCTGCGACGGTTACATGTTCTGCGGAGGAAATTACAAAACGCCGCTGCTCTTCGGACAACAGCCTCAAAAAGGAAACGGGCAGACCAATATTTCTCTGGATCTCTTCCAGATCCGGCTCATGAAAGAAGTTCTGAAGACCAATAAACCGGTATTTTCCATCTGCCGCGGGATGCAGGTATTCAACGTGGCCTGCGGGGGCACGATCTTCCAGGACATCTCCCTGCAGCCCGGAAAGCATCTCGACCACATGCAGCAGTCCGATACACGGAATGAGGTCAGTCACAAGATCCATGTGAAGCAGGGGACACAGCTCAAAAAATATGTAGGAAGCCTTTTATATGTGAACAGCTACCACCACCAGACCCTGGACCGGATCGGGAAGAATCTGGCCGTGTCCGCGACAGCTTCCGACCAGACGGTGGAGGCCGTTGAAATGCCTTCCCACCCCTTTGCCATCGGCGTCCAGTGGCATCCGGAATGCATGTACCGCAGCTCCGCCGAGATGCGGGAGCTGTTCGGAGGATTTATCTTATCTTCCACCCACAGCGGAAAAGCTTCTGCAAAATGACTAAAACCTTTTTCTTTCGATATCATACGAGCATGTGGCTCCCTTAAAAAAACTGCCACATACTTTTTGATATCGCGGACATACTATCTCCTGTAATCACGGAATATATTTTTATCAAAAGGAGGGTTTCAACATGTCCGATTTATCCGTACTTGATCTGCAGAACCTGCGCCATCTGATCGGCGGCTATGACACATCCCACTGTAAAATGACAGACTATGCATCCCAGGCCGAAGACCCGGAGATCAAAAAGCTGTTCCAGGATGCCGCGGATTCCGCCATGAAGAACAAGCAGGAGCTGATGAAATTTTTATAAAGATCACTGCTGTTTGAAATCAGAACAAATGACAGGCGATCACTTGCCGGGCAAGTGGTCTTATGAAGGAGGTAACCCACATGAATGAAAAGACAATGGTTTCCGACGCTCTGGTCGGAGTAAACGGGGAACTGAAAACGTTCGGCGACATCATTCCCCAGACAGAAAACAAGGAACTCAAACAATGCCTGAAACAGATGCGCAGCCAGTGCGAGATGTCCCAGGAAAAGCTGTACCAGGCAGCACGGGAGAAGCATTATTATGTTCCCGCGGCCAAGGCCACAAGGGAAGAGATCGAGCACGTAAAGTCCATCCTGACCCAGCCCCGGATGAGCTAAACAGGCTGTCTGAACATGCTGTCTGTCGGCAGAACCATACGCTCC
>CATLCV010000184.1 GCA_949893755.1 uncultured Lachnospiraceae bacterium
CTGGTGATCAATATCAATCCGGGTAATAATAAGGATTTTCTGGATCAGTGTCCGACGCTGCGGGAGTACATGGAATATGTAGAGCGGGTCCGCAGGTACTGCAGCGATATGGATTTGAAAGACGCTGTGCAGCGTGCGGTGGACGAATGTATCAAAGACGGAATCTTAGCGGATTTTCTGAGAATGAACAAAGCGGAGGTGATCGCCATGAGTATCTTTGAATATGACGAAAAAGAAGTGCTGGATTATATCCGGGAAGAGGAACGGACAATTGGCAGAGCAGAGGGAAGGACAGAAGGCAGAACAGAAGAAGCTCAAAGATACGGACGTTTAATCCTTCATCTGACCAGCGAAGGAAAAAGCGACCTGATTGTTAAGATTGCAACTGACGATGCTTTACGTGAAAGCTTGTATCAGGAATATCAATTATAACAAAAATAAGCCGGTATATCATCGTTTTAAATATTTACAGCAGAAACAAGGAACCGCCTTAAAATAACAGGTACACCCCCGCCCCGTACCTGTTATTTCACGGCAGTTCATTCCATTTTTCCTACATCCTCCAAAACCCACGCAAAAATACCGCCTCTCCCGCAACAGCCCCCGCCGCCCAAAGCAGTGCCCGTACAAATTCTCCCATGACCGGGAGATCCGGGATCTTTTTCTCTGACCGAATCAAAGCCTGACACGCCGTTCCCAGCCTTTTCCCATATTCTGACCAGAACTCAAAGTCGGACCATTTTGCGGGAATCATATCTTCCGGAATCTGTATCCATTGAATCAGCAGAAGGATCCCGCCTGCCAGCAGAAGATACGAGAATATTCTCCAGATTATTTTTTCCATCCTGTGATACCTGGTATCACCCAAACTCATAAATCGGACATTTGGCCTGTCTAAATTTCCATCTGCGCCGCAGGCTTCATTCGTCAATGCTGCCGCCATATCCGCCTGTCTCGCCGCTTCCCGAAAATACCGGACCAAAAATATCCACAATATGAACGGAATCAAAAAGCACATCCCCTGTGTGATCCAGACCAACGCCCGGTCCTCCATCCGTTCCCACTCTCCGCAAAGCTGCTGATAGCGTTCCGCCGCGTTTCCAGGCCCTCCCGGAACGCTTCTCACTGCAGCGCGGTCCAGCAGACACACATCATTTTCCCCGGCTTCATATGCCAGAAATGCTTCCTCACTGTCGATCACATCCAGCACCTCCAGCGGCCGGCCCTGTACCTCCACCGTAAGTCCCCGGGTATCCGCCCCGCCAAACAGCTTTGCCGATAATGTACTGCTGATGAGGCAGCTGTCCCGGATTTCCATATCCAGCACGGCATACCCCGGAAACAGCAGATCCGACCGGCCGCAGAGGAGCAGGGCCGCGCATTCCTCCGTTGTTCCCAGGGCGGGGGCCGTTATCTGGATTCCGTCCTCCTGCGTCCAGTTCACAAATTCCAGCGGCATTTCCTGTCTCAGATTCTGCTCCTGGGCCAGCCTGGCGCCGGACGGATCCATCCCTCCCTGCTGCCCGTCTGCCGTAAAATGAAATACACAAAGCTGATCCTTCAGATTTTCCGCATGCCGGACTGCTTCCATAAAACACAGCAGCGTCACGATTCCCAGCAAAAAAAGCCGGCACCATGAAATCCACTTCTTGCTGCATAACATCTCACTTTTGCTTTTCATCCGTATCTCTGGGAGATCCCGCGCCAAACAACTACGTTTCATTCTTCATTTTCACCCTGCTTCCATCCTCCAATGTGCGGGATGCCTCCGTCACAATCTCCTGCTCCGGCGAAATCCCCTCCACTGCGGCATATTTTTCATTTTTCTCCAGCAATTCCACATCCACCTGCCGGACTGCCCATTCCTCTCCCAGGATCGCGGACCTCTTTTCCGCCACATTTACATAGTACTGGTCCTTTTCCCTCAGATGGAGCGCTGCTGCCGGGATACAGGTATCATAATCGCCTGACCGGACCTCCACCTTCAGGATTGCCGTTTCCCCTGCCGTAAAATGCTCCGGCGGCAGATCCACAGTCACTGTAAAGCTTCCTCCCGCTGCGTCCCCTGGCGAAGAACCCGATGCCGCGGATGCAGACATTCCCGTATCTGATGCTCCATTGCCGGGCAGGGCGCTATCCGCAACGGTCCGGATCGTCACACGATCTGAAAACCTCTGCTGCCCATTCTGCCCCATTGCCTGCGAAGCTCCCGGCATGATCCCCTGACTTCCCGTCTCTGCTTCCCCGGATTGGGCCCCATTGCTTCCCGCTTCTGCTTCCCCGGATTGGATCTCATTGCCTCCCGCTCCCGGCATTCCCTGCAGATCATTCCGGCTGTTCTCTGCCGTCACCACTGCCTGGGATCCTTCCCGGATATATTTCCGCATCTCTTCCGGAAAAGTCACGGTCAGGCTGGCCCCGCCCGTGAGATCCGACAACAGAATATCACCCCCGCCGGTGGTTGTTGTACCCGCTTTGACAGACACGCCTGTCACCATTCCCTTTACCGGAGCCGCAACCCTTCCCTGGACATCGAGAAGCGCCTGCAGCTTTGCAACCTCTTCCTCTTTTTGCCCGCGGGTGATCCGACTCTGTTCCAGGGAATAACTTTTTGCAGTTCCCAGATTCGCCGAATCCAGAGATTTCTGCGCATTATATAAGGAATCTTCCCGATTCTGCAGCGCCTGATCATAAGCCGCCTGCTTCTCCTGCACTGCGGCAAGGAGCTGCTCCGCTGTCTGATCCGGGCTCACCTGACCTTCTTCCGCCTGCCCCACATTCTCCGCCGATTCCGCCGTAAAATTCTGATATTCCTCCTGTGCCTTCTGCAGCTCCGCCAAAGCCGCATCCACCGCGGCATTTTCCCGGGCCGCGGTACGGTTGTAGTCCTCCTGCGCCTGGGATCTGCTTAACTGCCGGGACGCTTCCTCCGCTGCTTCCGACTCCGCGGTCCCCCGGATCTGCAGATCCAGGACCTCCAATTCCTGCCGCTTCTCCTTCATTTTCTCCGTCAAATCCTGCAGATCTACTTCAAACAGGATTTCCCCGGCGTCCACAGCCTGTCCCTCCATCACGTGCACCGTCCCTACCCGCAGATTTTCCACCGTAGAAACGGCAATCTCCCGGCTTCCGGTCACCGTCCCCCGGGCCGTTACATCCGGGGTAAATGTCTGACGCTCCGCCCGTTCCGTGGATACCTCAGCCGTACTCATATTGTAAGCAGTCCTGGAAATGATGGTAAATAAGATCATCAATCCAAGAAGCAGGATTCCCGCCTTTCTAATCCTCTGTTTCATATTCCACCTCGCGCATTGATTGCACACTCTCACGTATCCGAGCGTGCCTTTATTCCGAAATATGCCTGCCCCGGTACCTGGCCGGTCCGGATGCCCATCCGCACCGCAGGCAGTAAAAATTTCCACCTGTACGGTTAGATGCTCTAAAGAGTCTCCAACCGACTCATCCATTCGCAAAAACCGTGCTTCATCATCCCATATGCCGTCCCGCAGATACACTTCCCTGCGAATAGTACCCCTGTATCCCCTGCTCCAGAAATTCATGTCCGGCCAGGAATACCCAGATTGCGGGAAGCAGCGCGAACACCGATGCCGCAAAAGCAGTCCCCGCCGTCTCCGCCGTGATCTGGGGCTGAAACATGGACAGCGGCCACAGGGACGGCGTTTTGAAAAATGCCATCGGCTGCTCCAGCATATTCCAGCATTCCAGGAACTGCAGAACCATTGCCGAAATGATCCCGGCCTTTCCGAGGGGCAGCCCGATCCGGAAAAAAATATCCCCCTCCCCGGCCCCGTCGATCCGCGCCGCCTCCAGCAGTTCCTCCGGAATCTCTTTAAAAAACTGGCAGATGATAAACACCGGAAGGGTGGAAAAAATTCCTGGAAGGATGATCGCCGCCATCGTATCCATCAGGTTCATCTGTTTGATCACCAGATAATCCGAAAGCATCATCACCTGGAACGGCATCATCATCATGACGATATATAAAAAGAACAGTCCCCTGTGAAACCGAAATCGATATCTGGCAAAGCCCCAGGCCGCCGGAATGCCGAACAGCGCCTGTCCCGCCAGGATCCCGCCTGTGATCTTCATGGAATTCCAGAACATCACAAAAAAATCAGGCGTATCAAAGATCAGCTCCACACAGGAACGCAGCGTCGGCTGAAACGGGATCAAAGACCAGGCTGCAAACCCTTCCCCTCCCGCGAATACCGGTCTCAGATTTTCCGCCGCTTCCCCCTGCCCCATGAAAGCCCCCGTAAGCAAAAAAAGAATCGGGTAACAGCAGACAAAAGCCAGCCCCCCAAGGAAAACCCGCAGAACCACATTCCCTCTTCCTCCAAAACAGCTCCTGTCACGCATCAACTTCATTCCACTCCCTCTTCCTCCAAAAAAACAGCTCCTGTCACGCACCCGCTTCATTTCCTTCCCACCTCTTCCAGAACAGACTCACCAGCGCAAGCAGCACCGCCCCGCTGAGCACCGCGCCTGCCGCCATCTTATCCACATCCAGGTTCCGATACCAGTTATTGAACAAATGCTGCAGCATATAGATGCTCTCATCCGGATAATCCCCCGCCACCAGATACGCCTCCCGAAACACCTTAAAGGCATTGATCAGCGACAGCACCGTGATCGTGAAAAATGCGGAAAGCAGGTTGGGGACCGTGATCCGTAAGAATATCACCCATTCCCCCGCTCCGTCGATCCGGGCCGCCTCGTGGATCTCCGCCGGGATCCCCTCCAGTGCGGCGATCCACAAGATCACGCTGTACCCCAGATTTTTCCAGACATAGCTGAATACCAGGACCGCAAACGCATAGCCCGTGTTCATCCAGTCCGTCCCCGGAATCCCGAACAGGTGCAGCAGACCGTTCAAAAATCCCTGCTTCGCAAAGATACACTGCCAGAGCAGCACTACGGACGCCGCCGGAATGGCCATAGGGATCAGCAGACCGCTCTTGAACCACCTTCCCCCATGGATCCCCTTCTGCAGGGGCACCGCCAGGATCAGCGAGCATACCACCAGGATCGGCACGCTGACCCCCATCATCTTCGCCGTATTCGCCGCCGCAAGGCAGAATGCCGGATTGCCCAGCACCTGCCGGAAGTTGGACAGCCCCGCAAATTCTCCCGTCATGGCCGTGACAAACGCCCTGCGGACCACATCCAGATAGGGGATCACATAAAACGCCAGCACCCCCGCCAGGCTGGGCAGGACGAAAGCCAGTCCCCATCGGTCCCTGCTCCGCCTTCCTCTTGCCGCAGAGAAACGAAAAGAATGCGGCAAAACCATTTTTTTGATATCGATTTCATATTTCATGATAATTTCTCTCACACACTTCGGAACTACGCAAAAAGACAACTAATACTGACCGCCGGATCCATCGGCCGTGAGTATATCTTTTTATTTACTCACTCAAATACAGATTCACCTCTCTGCACGCATCCGCCGCCGCGCTCTCCGGGTCCTTCCCCTCGAACAGGCAGGCGTCCGCCTGCTCCATCACCTTCTGCATCACCACCGCGTCGTCCATCACCGGAGTATCCAGCCCATCCAAAAACGCGGTAAAAGCTTCCAGTTCCGCAGGGGTCAGCTTATACATGTCCATCGTTTTATCCGGGGTATATTTTCTGGATATGCCTCCCACAGATTCTCCCTCTTCCGAAACATACCTGGATCCTGCAGCCAGCTCCCGGATGATCGGAAAATATGGGTAAACCCCATCTCCATACGTCTCTCCGGACAGATAAAAACGTAAAAACTCCTTTGCCGCATCCGGATTTTTTCCGACGCTGCAGATCCCCAGCACACTGACCGCGATAAAATAATTTCCGTTTTCCCTGTTCAGATACTGATACGACAGCCCTTTTTCCCTGCACAAAGGAAGGATCCTCATATAGTCCCAGATCGCTTCGATCCTGGTAATCCCGGCCTGCACTTCCCCAAAATAGAGATCAAGCTCCGGACAGAAGCTCACGCCGGGATACTGTTCGGCCCAATATGTCATCTTATCTCCCACCGAAAACAGCTCCCGTTCCCCGTCTGAAAAACACAA
The DNA here is from genome assembly GCA_949893755.1 of uncultured Lachnospiraceae bacterium. GTDB lineage: Bacteria > Bacillota > Clostridia > Lachnospirales > Lachnospiraceae > Schaedlerella. The sequence continues at coordinate 6,078 of CATLCV010000184.1, forward strand.
GTCCGCGATCGTATCCAGATCACGGTAATAATCCGCAAGCTTTTCCTCATCGATCGTTTCCCCCGCAATATCCGAGGTCATGAACAGCTCCAGCGCGGCTTCGGAAATATTTTCTGAAACCATAAACGGGATCCCGGTGCCTGCCTTTTTTCTCAGGACCTCCATCAGCTCCCCTCTGTTTTTTACGGCCGCGGTATCCGCATCGCCTAAAATCACCGGCACGCAAAATTCCAGCGGCATCTGGTAAATGCTTCCTCCGCCGTTATATGCTGAAATCATATTGTAAAAATACTTCTCTTTATCCGGCTCCACAACGTCTGTCAGATCCTCCAGCATGCCCTTATCCACATAGCTGTCCGCAGGCAGCCCGTCCAGTATCAGTATATCCGGGCCTTCCCCGGCCATCAGCTCCGTATTCAGGGTCCGGATCGCGTCCGGCAGGGTCACACCGTTCTCCCCGGTATATCCGATTTCATATGTAACCTCCAGCTCCGGGTGCTTTTCCTGAAAAAGAGTGGCCGCCTGTCGGATCGAGCTCCCCTTCAGGCTGTAGATCCGCAGCTTTTCTTTTGGGGCATTTTTCTCCTCTTTTGGAGCTCCCCACTCCAGCAGATACAGCTTCGACTGCTCTGATACCGGGCTGCTCACCGAAAGTATGACCTGGTCCTCCGCGTCATTTACCGCAAAATGCTCCCGGATCCTGAGATGATTGATCAGACCGTTTTCCTGATTCGGATTCATCAGTTCATCGTACGTCTCTTCCCCGATCAGATAGCCGAACTTGTCCTGCGTCAGATCATAACGTCCGATCCCGGTCCCTTCTATATAAAGGAGGTTCCCCTGACTGTCCAGCGAAATCTGTCCGCCTGCATGATCAGCCGCGCGCACCAGAAATTCCAAAAGCTCCGGATCCTCCAGATATCTGCACTCCATGGTCTGCAGGTCGTAGATCTTTAGATGGAACTGCATTTCTTCCAGAACCAGGACCGCCAATGTATCCGCCGAAGCATCCGCGGAGAAAATGGTTTCGCCTTCCTTCATGCGGACTGTTTTCTCTTCTGCCCCGCCGTCTGCGGAGAGAACCAGCTCCGTACTGCTGTAAGCAAACGGAATCCCCTCCGCGGAATAATACTTTCCGACCACCTCATCCTCTAATGCCGGACTCGTGTCCGCATCCGCGGCCTCCCAGCTTTTTCCGCCGTCCCTGCTGTCCATGACTGCCGCATGTTCAAAAAGGGCATCCCCGGTGCTGACCCGCACCGCGCCGTCCGACAGATATTTTAACGCAGTGACCCGTACCGCGCCGTCCGGTTTTGGAAGCTCTGTCAGATTCCAGACATGTTCCCCTGACGGCGCATGATCCGGATCCCCGAGGTTCTCCCCTTCCCGTACTTCCCTGCCCTGCACTTCGGCTCCTCCCCTTGGAGTGCAGGAGCACATGACCATTGCGATGCCCAAAAGAACCATAAGGCCTGCATATCTGTTCCTTCCTTTCGGAAAGATCCTCGAAATCTGATGGAACAGCTCTGCGGCAATGCGGTATATTCCTGATGTTTTTCTTGTCAAATCCATCTCTTCCTTTCTGAATCTCTAAACTGTGCGGTTGGATGCTCCAAAGAGCATCCAACCCACTTATCCATTCGCAAAAACCGTGCTAAGGAGCTCTTACGTCTGCTACCGCAGCCGCTTTTTGCTCATTTACGAATCAAACCGGATCACCTTATGGTATTCCGCATACGCTTTCAGCAGGGTTCCCAGCTTTTCCTCCGCCGGCTTATTCTCGTTGCCCTCCCAGTCGGTGCTGCTCCAGATTCCTGTCGCGTAGATATTTTCATAAAAATCCTTTCCCAGGACAAATACCTCCACCGAGGATGCGTCATGCCCTTCGATCAGCCATTTTTCATACATTTCATCTTCACTTTCACCGAACCAGTTTTCATTCTGCAGTACGTAGGGCAGCTTATTTCCCTTTGCGTCCAGCACCACCACCTTATAGCCTGCCAGGCCCGGGGTGATGGCCCGCGTGGTGATCTCGAAGGGCGTCTTTTCCACAGAGACCAGCCCTGCTCCGGTTCCGCCGGTCTCGTTCACCTCCACGACCTCCCTGTGGCTGTCGTCCACCTGGATAGGAATGCTGAGCTTCCATGGTCCTCTGTAGCTTTTTTCCATAGAAACAAGGGAATTGATCTGGGTAATCTCGATATCCATTGTAAATTCATCCGGCAGGACCGCTTCCTGATCCACCTGTCTCCGATACCATGCCAGCTCATTTGTCACATCTATCCGCCACAAAAATTCATACGTATTTTCATTGACCATCAGGCCCTCTACGATAAATTCTCTGCTGCGGTCGTTCACGTTTTGCCACGATTCCTGATCCATAAAGCTGTAATTCCTGTGCGCATATAAAAACATCGCCACGATTCCGTCGATCTTTTCTGTATCATTTTCATCCAGATAGAAGCTCTTTGGAAACGGCTCCTCACTCTTTAACTTCATGGCCAGGTAGATCACCTCCGAATCCGCATAGACCTCGGAAACGGACACGGTCAGCCCGCCGTTTGTGTCTGTATAATCCTGCATATCGGCATCCGGGTCCGCGCTGCCGTCTTCCTTCTCCGTCAGCGGTTTGGCATACTCCGACAGATTTCCATATCCCACCGCATCCTGGATCTGTTCAAATATGCTGCCTACAATGGGCAGTGCCCTCACCTGCGCCGGAAATACCGCATTGGCCAGCACGCAGACCAGCAGGACAGCCGCTGCGCTGCAGGCCATCTTAAACAGGACGGGGCCTGCTGCATGTTGCGGCTTCTTCTGTCGGAACTGTGCCGCCGGCAGTGCGGCATGCTGCGGCGAAGCCTGTTTTCTGTCTTCTGATTCCGGCACGCCGCACAGTTCAGCATCATCTTGTACCCTTCTCCGCTCAGAATGATCCTGTATTGCTTCCTGGCGCACCGTGCCGTCCAGGATCATCTTGTATGCCTTCCCGGCGCTTCTGTACACCTGGTCCGGGATCTCCGCGTCCGTCCGGAGCTGTGACCGAAGCTGTCTCTCGATCCTTCTTCTCTTCCAAAATTCATTCCTCTGAAAATCAGACATCCTTTGATTTCTCCCTTTTTATGAAATTCCAGCCGCCGGTGATACAAACGCGTATTCCCTGATCAGCTTGTCCCGTCCCCGTTTCAGCCGGATCCGCACCGTGCTTTCGTTCATATCCAGGATCTGGCTGATCTCCCGCGTATTAAAATTCTCCAGATAATAAAGCAGCAGGACTGTCCTGTACTTTTCATCCAATACCCCCAGCATCTCATTCCACTCACTGTTGCTGTACTCCCGCTCCACAAATGTCTCCTCCGGCAATGTTTCCATATGTATGATCCTCTTCTCTTTCTTCAGCAGATTCTTGCAGTGGTTGATCACAATCTTCATCATCCATGTTTTAAAATACTTCTCTTCCCGCAAGGTGGGCAGCTTTTCAAAGCATGTCAGAATCGTATCCTGAACAATGTCCGCCACATCATCTTCATTTTTCAGATAGGTCCACGCAAGCTTGTACATGGTCTGCATCTGGGCATTCATCAGCTTTAAAAACGCGTCCTTATCCCCCTGCTTCGCGCGCTTGATCAGGTTTCTTTCCATCCTTGGTACCTTCCCCTGTCCTCTTTTTCATTATTATATATGATAGACACTCCGGCGGCCAAAAGTGTTTCAAATAAATTCTGTTTTTTTATTTTTTATGCAGCGGCGCAAAAAAAGAGCGCTGCCGCAAATGACAGTAGCCCATAAGGAAACATTGCAAAACTTATGACTTGCGCCAGGTAAACGGAAAAACAGAAAATGCTATGCAAAAGGTTCGCCGATTGCATAGCATTTTTCTATTTTGGCAAGATATTAGGATTCGATTTTTCAGCGTTCTAACGGAACGCGCAGCCATCACCGCAGGTGATGATCTCAGGGGTTTGGGGACGTGTCACCAACAAGCATTTAGCAGGAATTCCGGGAACGGAAATCCTGCTAAATACACAATCTTACGGAAGATTGCATTGCTTGCCAGTAGTTTACCGGTAGTTTATCCTCAGGTATTGACATTTTAGCCCTGCTTGTGTTATACTGTTATACACAACAGCATAACAGTTAAAACACACGGAGGATGCAGGAATGAAACTGATTATTTCAAATGTATCTGGCGTCCCCATATACGAGCAGATTAAACAACAGATCAAGGCAGCTATTTTATCTGGCGAACTTCAAGCCGAAGAAACTCTGCCCTCTCTTAGAACGCTTGCCAAAGACTTAAAGATCAGCGTCTTAACAGTGACAAAGGCATACACAGAATTAGAGCAAGAGGGCTTTGTTAAAAATGTGCAGGGGCGCGGATGTTTCGTAATGGGGTCTGGTTCAGAACTGATTAAGGAGCAGCTTATTTGCAAAGTAGAAAACAATCTTACCGAAGCAATAAAAGCAGCAAAAATGGCAAATCTATCCACAGAGGAACTACATCGCCTTTTGGACATCTTAATGGAGGTAAAAACAGATGACTAATTATTTAGAGGTAACGAACCTTTCAAAATCTTTTGATTCCTTTCAGCTTCACAATATCAGCTTTACTTTGCCAAAGGGCTATATTATGGGCTTGATTGGTCCGAATGGTTCTGGCAAAACAACGACAATCAAACTGATTTTGAATATGCTCAAGCGTACCGACGGCACAGTCAAAGTGATGGGGCTGGATAATATCGCAGAAGAACAAAAAGTAAAATCAGAGCTGGGCGTTGTTTTCGATACAAACTATTTCAGTGATGATTGGAAAGTGTCGCAGGTTGAAAAATCCATCTCGGTATTTTATCCAAATTGGGACAGCCAGAAATTTGCGGATATGTTACGGAAATTTCACATTGCACCCACCAAAAAGGTAAAAGAACTTTCCAAAGGTATGCAGATGAAGTTAATGCTTGCCTGTGCGTTTTCATACGACGCAAAACTGCTAATCCTTGACGAACCGACCAGTGGACTTGACCCAGTTTCCAGAGATGAACTTTTGAAAATTCTTTCAGAGTATATTGAAGATGGCGAGCATAGTGTTTTGTTCTCCACCCATATCACCGGCGATTTGGAGCGTGCGGCCGATTATATTACCTACATCAGTTATGGCGAGCTGTTCTTTACTGGCAGCAAAGATGATTTTGTAGATATGTTCCGCATTGTAAAAGGTGGAATGGAGGAACTGTCCGATGATCTGAAAAATAAGGCGGCTGGTATTCGTACATTTCCTACGGGATTTGAGGCGCTGATGAAAACCGAAGATATTAGCGGTTTTTCCAACCTGACCGTTGAGCCTGCCACCATTGATGAAATTGTAGTGTTTACAAGCAAGAAAGGTGACGATTATGAATAATATTTTGAAATCCACAAAATTGGACTTTTCTCTGGTAAAGCCATATATCAAAGTGATTGGGTTTACCATGCTTCTCCCTATCGCTTTTGCGGCCATTAACCGTTCCATCCTGACAGGCGTTTCCTTTGCCATGTGCTTTATCGCCATGACCACAGGCTA
>CATLCV010000185.1 GCA_949893755.1 uncultured Lachnospiraceae bacterium
GTCCGAAGCGCAAGCAGGACTGGGCAGATGTACTGGACTATCTGAAAGAGATCGACCCGTATAACCGTACTGCCATCGCACATGAGACCGCGGGCGTTATGCCGAAGGACGGACTGCCGAATCAGGAATTATTGGACGTTGTCATGTTCCAGGGGACTCACTGTGAGAGCAGAGATGCTGTCGCGCATGCTGTAAATTCTGTAAAACCGCTGGTTGCCCTGGAGCCTGCAAGACCGGTGATCAACGGTGAAACCTGTTACGAAGGAATGCTCAACAACTGCGGGCCGGAGATTCAGCGTATGATCTTCTGGAATACAATGCTCAAAGGCGGGGCAGGATGGACATACGGCGCACAGGGAGTCTGGGCGGCAAGCCATGAAAAGGATCCGTTCGGACCATCCGCATACGGTATGACGTGGGGCTACCACAGCTGGCAGAAGGCGTCTCAGTTTGACGGCGGAAAGCAGGTCGGCGCAAGCCGTAAGTACCTCAGCCGGTTCCCATGGTGGAAGCTTCTTCCTTCCGATGAGAAATTGACGATCAACGATGATGTACATCCGTTCTATCAGTCGGCATGCGCCTCTACACCGGATAACGGATTGCTGATCGCCTATGTACCGGTTCAGGTGTTTAATGGCGACATCTACGGATTCCAGGGAGTCATGGGATGCTTTACCAATCGCTTCAAAGGCCTTACACCAGGCGAACGCTACGTGATCAGCGCATATGATGCCGTAAGGGACGAAGAAATAGAACTGTATGTTACGGAAGTAGATTCGGACGGAACGATCCCGCTGATCACGAGATCCTATCAGGAATGGGTCTATGTTGCGGAACGTACTACGATCCGTCCGTGTACAGACAGGATCAAACCGCCGCTGATGTTTGCCATGATGGAGGCGGTACACGGATGATCAGATAGACAGATCGGTCCTGCCATCTGTGCGCGGAATCATCCGCACATCTATCTGCAGCAGCCGGGATTCGGCAAGTGTACGCCGGGACGTACACTTTAAAAAGCTGCAATGCGTAAACGATAACACAATGTGCAGGAAATACAGAACTGGAAAACACTGATGCGGAAAACCTGCTTCCGGCGGTTTTTCCGCATACTGTAACCTGACAAAGGAAAAGTATCTAAAAAGAATGAACGAAAGGAAAAAATATGAGTAATACAAATTTGCCAAAATCAACAATGCTGGAGAAAATCATGTATGGATTCGGAGATATCGGCGCCAATCTGTGCTGGAGCTTTATGGCGATGTATGTAACCCTGTACTATACAGACAATGTAGGGGTCTCAGCGGCAGTTGCGGGTACTATGATGCTGGTCGCAAGATTTCTGGATGGTATCACAGATATCATCGGCGCTTACCTGATTGAAAAGATTCATTTCCGTTCCGGAAAGATCAGACCGTGGATCATGATCTCAGCCCCGCTCCTTGCGATCGGCCTGTATCTCAGCTTTCATGTGCCTGCGGATCTGTCGATTCAGTCGAAGACAATCTATATCTTTGCGACTTATACATTTACGGCAGCCATTGCATTTACAATCTACAATCTGGCATTTTCTTCCATTCTGAACCTGATGTCGCTGGATCCGGATGACAGAAGCAATGCTGCTGTTGTGGGAAGGATCGTTACAACGATAGGTTTGTCGGTCGTGAGTTACGTGTCTCCGCTTCTTCTGGCCTTTTGGGGAGGAGAAAAAAGTACGGGAGCATGGAGTAATATTTCTACATTATACGCCGTATTGTGTTTCCTGATCGTGTTTGCGATGGGATATTTGATCAAAGAAAAAGAGAGACCTGCTGACTCGTCGGAGCCGGGAGATACAGAGAATCCTGCAAAAAAAGAAAAAATGAGCGTTTTGGTCAAAGCTGTTTTGGGTACAAAATATACATGGATCCTGTTTGCGATCTTCACATCTTTTTATCTGTATTTCGGCGTGGCCGGCGTCCGGGTATATTTCTATAGAGACGTGATCGGAAACTTCGCGGTTTATGGTACAGTATCACTGATGTACTCCCTGTGCAGGCTTCCCGGATTTGCGGTGATGCCCTTTATCTTTAAAAAGATGGGACAGAGAAATGCGGTTATGGCAGGGCTTGTGATCTCGATCGTCAGCAATATCGTGATGTTCCTGTTCCCGAGAAGCCTTGCTGTCGCAATGACTACAAATGTGACGATGAGTCTTGGAATGGTGCCGCTGCTGGCTTCTGTATTTGTATATGTTGCAAACCTGATCGACTATATTTATACAACGAAGCATGTACGTGCGGAAGGATTTGTTGCAATGACCTCCAGTATCGGAACTAAGGTCGGAACAGGGATCGGTTCCGCGGCAGTCGGCTGGGGACTGTCAATGATCGGATATAACGGAGCGGCTGAAACACAGAGCGCTGCGACACAGAACGGCATTGTATTCCTGACAGCCGGGATTCCGGCGATCCTTGCAGCCGTTCTCCTGATATTGGTATTCATGTGGAGATTAGAGAGTAAGAAAAGCGGAGAATAAAGATGCAGACACAGGAGTATTTGGCTGTTGATCTGGGCGCAAGTTCAGGAAGAGGGATCATTGGAAAATATGATGGAAAGAAAGTCGTATTGAATGAGATCGGCCGTTTTGGACATGATCTGAACAGAGTAAATCAGGTGCTGTATTGGGATATCCTGCATATATACCGAAGCTGCAAAAAAATGATCGGGAAATTTTATGCAGAAGCACAGAACTGCGCGGGAATCGGAATCGATTCCTGGGCATTGGACTACGGACTCATTGATAAGGACGGCAATTTACTCGGAAACATCGTGAGTTACCGGAATTATACAGAAGACAGCATAAAGGAGATCACAGATCAGACTGACGCGTGGAGACTGTTTTCCATTACAGGCGCAGGCTCCCTTCCGTTTAATACAGTCTATCAGCTGTACGGGAGGGTGCTCCGTCAGGACCGGAGAATCGAGGCGGCTGACAGGATCCTGCTGCTGCCGGATCTGTTGATGTACTTCCTTACAGGGGTAAAAGCAACGGAATACACAAATGCAGCGACGACCATGATGCTGGATTGTAAAACCAGGGCCTGGTCCAAAGAAATTCTGAACATGTTCAAAATACCGGAGCGGCTTTTTACGGAAATCGTATACCCATGCACCCTCCGGGGAAGATTGACGGAGAATGTCAGACAGGAGTTGGGCGTATCAGACATCCCGGTGTATAACGCCGCAACACATGATACTGCGTCTGCAGTAGCAGCGATCAAGTCCGATACGGAAAATGAAATGTATATCAGCAATGGGACATGGGCTTTGATCGGAATGGAAACAGGGGAAGCGGTTCTTTCAAGAAAAGCCTTTGATATGGGATTCTCAAACGAAGGAACCCTTCAGGGGACATACCGCCTGAACAAGAATGTAATGGGACTTGGGCTGATCGAACAGTGTAAACGGGAGTGGGAAAAGGACGGCAGAAAAATAAGCTGGGACGATATCGTCGGCGCGGCAAAAGAGGCAGCTCCGTTTACGGCATTTTTAGATCCGGACGATCTGGAATTTTTTGATCTGCAGGATATCGAGAGGAAGGTGCGCAGGAAGCTGAGAAAAAAGAATCCGCAGATCAGCACGCGCGGGGAGATCGCGAGATGTATCTATGAAAGTCTTGCGATGAAGTACCGTTACGTTCTGGAGCAGCTTGAGCTTATCACAGGAAGAAAGATAGAAGCCGTTCATATTGTGGGCGGCGGATGCAGAAATGCCCTGCTGAATCAATTTACGGCAAATGCCGTCAAAGTTCCGGTTGCCGCAGGCCCGGCAGAAGGCGCAAGTATGGCAAACGTACTGGCGCAGGCGATGGCAGCAGGTGAGATTGAAGGCATGTCTCAGTTCAAAGAGGTGATCGCGGCATCAACGGAGATCCAGGTCTATATGCCGCAGGAATCGGAAAGCTGGGACGCCGCCTACGGAGAATTTTTAGAAACGATCTCCGGGGACACGGCGTCCGGTCTTTGAACAGGAAAAGCGGCAGACAAAAAGAACTGCAGCTGGATCATAAAATCAAAAAAAGAAAGGATCAGATAAAATGAAAAGAAAGTATTCCGTTTTTTTAGGAAATGTTGGATCTTGTTTTGACCGGTACTGTCCGGCATACGGAAAAGAGTATACCGTTGCGGAGCTGTTTGAAAGAGTAAAGGCCATACCGCTCATCACGGCGGTCGATCTGGTCATGGATGACAGCATGATGGCCATGCAGGGAGAGATACGCAGGCTTCTGGATGAGACCGGGTTAAAGGTGGCATCCGTCGCGGTCAATCTCTGGTCGGATAAAAAATATAAAAACGGCGCGCTGGCTTCCATCGATCCGGAAATCCGGGAACAGGCGATCCGTGAATCGAAGGCGGCGATCGATTTCGCGAAGACCGTGGACTGCAAGACCTTTACCATCTGGGCGGCACAGGAAGGCTTCGACTATATGTTCGCGACAGACTATGTCAGATACAGAGAACTGTTTGCGGACGCCATCAGGGAGCTATGCCTGTATGACCGGGATGTGGACGTCACCATTGAATACAAGGCAAAGGAGCCCCGGGTGCATTCTCTGATGGGAACCGTGGGCAGCACCCTGCTCATGCTGGAAAAGATCGGACTGCCCAACGGCGGGATCGCGCTGGATTACGGCCATGCCGCGCTGGGATATGAAGTCCCCGCGGAATCCGTGGCAATGTGCAAAATGTACGGCGACCGATTAAAGCACATCCATATCAACGATAACTACGGCATGTGGGATGACGATATGATTGTCGGAAGCGTACATACGATCAGCTTTCTGGAATTTTTCTACTGGCTCAGGAGGACAGATTATCAGGGATATATGACGATCGACCAGTTCCCCTACCGTGAGGACGGAAGAGACGCGGTTGCGGAAAGCGCGGAGTGGCTGGATTATCTGGAATCATTGATCGACCGGGCTGACATGAAGGAGATCGGGGCTGTGATCGAATCAGGGGATGCGGTAAAAGCAAGTAAACTGATGAGAAAATTGATGAAGGGCTGAAAGATATATGTCGAAGATTTATCATTCAAAATACAAAGGGATCGAATGCATCTGTCTGGAAAATGGCGATATGCGCGCGTCATTTCTTCCGGGCCAGGGAGCAAAGCTGTGCTCCTACTATAATAGGAAGACCGGGTATGAGTACATTTATCAGGGAAAAGGGACGGACTACAAAACGGGAACATACGGCCAGAGCTTTTTAGAAGGTGAATGTGCAGGCGTGGACGAAATGTTTCCCAATATTGACGCTTTTTACTATGACTCTTATCCGTGGGAAGGAACCCATTTCCCGGATCACGGCGAGCTCTGGGCACTGCCGTGGGACGCGCGGACGGATGAGGGAAGCCTTGCGATGACTGTGTACGGAATAAAATTGCCGTATCGTTTCACAAAGGTCGTCACAATGAATCAGTATGGAAAGCTTTATATGGAATACCAGCTGGAAAATCTGTCTCCATTTGAAATGCCTTTTGTGTGGGCGGCGCATATGATGTTCCATGCAGAAGAGCATTGCTGTTTTGAATTTGAAAAATCATTGTCAAAAGCGTATACAACGATGTCCGACAGCAAAATGATCGGAAAATACGGGGATACATTTGCATATCCGCTGGTAAAGGACTCTGAGGGCAGGGACTATGACATCCGGGAAAACAGAGGAGAACAGGCCAGTGATTACCAGAAATTCTATTTCGCGGAAAAGCTGAAAGAACATCAGGGCTGGGGCAGGATCATATATCCGGATCAGGGAAGCCTGACGATCAGCTTTCCGACAGATAAAGTCCCGTATCTGGGAGCCGTTCAGGGAGAAGGCGGTGAGCTTGGCCTGCGCTGCATGATGCTGGAGCCGTGTACAGGCGCGTTTGACAGGCCGGATATCGCCAGGCTGCACGATATGGACAGCGTACTAAAGCCAAAAGAGATCCGGGAATGGTATCTGGATATTGAAGTGAAAAATCCGTAAAAATAATACAGAAAGAGTAAAATATTATGAATGAGTTTCAGAAAAAATATCAAAAGGAAATTGAAGAACTGGTCAATGCGTGCCATCGATGCGCAGAGCTGAATTATGTGACTTCCTCCGGAGGCAATCTGTCTTTGCGGATCGGAGAGGATCTGATGCTGATCACGCCGACAAAGACACTGAAACGCACCATGAGATTTGAGGATATCTGCGCGATCAAGCTGGACGGAGAGGAGGTCTATTTTCCGGAAGGGAAGAAACCCACCGGGGAATGGAAGTTCCACACGCGGATCATGAGAAGAAGGCCGGATATCCGGGCGATCGTACATGCGCATCCGCCCATTCTGACAGGCTTCGCGATCGCAAATGACGGAACCATGGAAAAGCCGTTTCTGCCGGAACCGATCATTGAGGTCGGGCCGATCCTGACGGTGCCGTATGAAACGCCGCTGTCCGAAGCGCTTTCCGAGCGGTTCGACGAGGTGATCGAACAGTCCAATGGCTTCCTGATGGAAAATCACGGCGCGCTCTTCTGCTCCTTTACCGGGATCGAAGACGCCGTGGAGCTCCTCAATATGACGGAGTGCATGGCGGAATCAATTTTAGTGGCAAGGCTGTTGGGCAATCCGAAAACAATCACGAAGGAATACGTGGAAGAGATGGACTGGGTGATAAAAGAACGGAACTTAAAGGTGCCCGGCGTAGAGGGAAAATTCCGGTCTGTCGGGGAAATGTATCATCTGTCAGAGTAAGGAGTTATAAGCTCAGAAAAACATTTCAGGCATTTATATAAGAAACAATAAAACAAAAGGATGCAGCGCTGTAGGGGACATCTTAACCAGCTCCTATGTGGCTGCATCTTTTTGATTCTATGGGAAACCTCTTTGAAACCGCACATGTACAAAAATCCTCCGGGGAACGCGCACGGTTTTATTTTACAAATACTAAAAAAAATGATAGGATAATAAAAAATATCTAATTTAAGATGGAGACAGCATGGAGAACAGGGTTACGTTAAAACAGATTGCAGAATTGGCAGGGGTTTCGATCGGCACGGTAGACAGGGCGCTCAATGACCGCGGCAGAATCAGCACGGATACAAAAGAAAAGATACTGAAAATTGCAAACCAGCTGGACTATAAACCAAACGTGCTTGCCAGCTCTCTGAGTAAAAAGAGGAAATTACATATTGGGATCATCATGTCCTGCAAACCGGAAGAATTTTGCAATCATTTGATCCACGGCCTGAAGGATGCAATGGAGGAGATCTCTTCCTATGGGGTGGACACAGAGTTCATTTTTACGGATACACTGTCTTATAAAGACCAGATGAAAGCAATCGGCAAACTGGATACGGATAAATTTGACGCGTTTCTTGTGAATGCCGGTTCCAGGCTGGTGGGCGACTGGATCGACCGTGTGGTAAAAGAAGGGAAAAGCGTGATCACATTTAACTCCGATGTAGAAGATTCAGGACGTCTGTGTTATGTTGGGGAAAATCCATACAGCGCAGGGCTGTTAGTCGGAAACATGATCAACGAAATCCTGCCGGAGGTAAAAAAAGTTGCTTTATTTATGGGATTTAAGGACAACTATTCCCACAGGGAAAGATGCAGAGGAGTCAGGGATGCTGTCGCACTGGCTCACCCGAATGCAGAGTTTCTGGAAATAGAGTATCAGGATGAAGCGGATCTGGCAAGACAGAAGACGGAACAGGTATTGCAGGAGGAGCCGGATATACAGGCGGTCTTTGCCGCAAGCGCGACGGGGGCATGGGGCATCGGCCAGGTGGTCAGTGAATTACAAAAAAACAGCAGGCCGAAGGTATTTGGGTATGACGTGAATCAAAAAGTGGCAGAGCTGATGGATCTGAATATCTGTCAGGCAACGGCGTTTCAGGATCCCTATTGGCAGGGATATTACAGCATGAAGCTGCTGAGTGAGCATCTTCTTTTGAAACAGCCGGTCACCAGGGATAAATATATCATAAGGACAAAGCTGGTTCTGAAAAATAATGTCAAGGACTATCTGCTGGACAGACATGAGTATGATGGATTTCTGCTATAGCAGACCGGCCGGAGCATGTTTGAACATTGTGAGAACGAATAGGAACAATGGATTTTCAAATATGCTCCGGCCGGTCTATATTTTCAGCACAATATCCACAAAAAATTCCCGATCGCTGTTGGAAGTTCTGACCGACCCGCCGTATTTTTCCGCGGCGGCGGTCATGGAGGCGAGGCCGATGCCCATCCCGCTGTGCCGGGTGGAGCGGTATCCTTCCTCATCCGTCCGGACCTTCCCGTCAAAGCTGTTGGTCGAAACGACATACAGCCGGTTCCCGTGGCGGACCTCCGCGGTCAGGCAGAAATATCGGGAGCCTTCCGGCAGGGTACGGCATCCGGCGATGGCATTTTCCATCAGATTTCCAAACAGACCCGTCATATCAAGCTCGGAGAAGGGGAGCGGCTCCGGAAGCTCAATGCTCCAGTCTGTGTCGATCCCCGCGGCATCCGCCATCTCCCGGTAATAGCTGAAAAGCGCGTTCAGCGCCGCGTTTTTGCAGTAATTCACAATCGCGTAGCTGTCCAGCATGGTTTCGTATTCTGCAATGTGCGTCCGGATGCTGCCGGTGTCGCCCTGCTCGGCAAGAGAGGCGAGCAGACGGAGGGAATGGCGGAAATCATGGCGAAGCTTTGCGGTCTGGCGCATATGCTCCTGCAGAGCAAGATACTGGAGGGACTGCATTTCAAGAAGCTGGGAGTGCTGCTTTAGCTCCGCGTGTTCCAATATGAGCGACGCGCCCCGGTAGAAAAGCACATAGAATCCCACAAGGACAGCCATCGCGCCTGCTTCGAAGGCTATGAACAGCATGTACATGCGCCCGGTATGGATGGTGGCATAAGAACGGGGGACGGCAAGCACATTGAAACTGAGAAAAACAGAAGACAGCGCCACGGTAGAGTACCATATTTTCGGAACATCCAGGCTGTCCACCGTCCCTTTGAAATGCCGCGTAGCCGGATAGGCGAAGGCGGCAAGCAGCAGGCAGGACAGCCCAAACTGAAAAAGGGCGGCTTCCGGGGAGAGGTCCGCCGCGCCGGATGCCGGATGGAGGAAGGCGTCAAAAGCATAGGCAAACTGCATGGGAAACGTCTCGATGGCGCAGACACCCACATAAATCGCCAGGGCGCGGGGGAGATCCAAGTCCACCGTGCGGCGGTACAGGAAAAAGAACAGTACGAGAGACGGGAACAGTATCCGGTTCAGGTCCATGGAAAAAATTGCATGGAGTGAAGCGGCGGCAGCGGAATAGGGGAGGATGACGGCGGCGCACAGAGCGGCAGTCTTTGCCGGTGTAAACCGCATCCGGTCTATTGCGGAAAGGTAGCAGGATGCCGCGCCGGGTATGAGAACCAGCAATTTCGGCAGCGCTGAAAGTAATCGGTACATCTCCATGGTCAATCCTCCTTCCTGAGCTGCCTGGGAGTGCAGCGCTCGGAAAAGTGCGTCTGACGCTGACGTATTTTTTCAAAATTGTAATCCAGCGCCGCCTGCTCGATCCTGGCGCCGTCACGCACGCGGACCGGGAACCTGGCGCCGCTTTCCATGACACAGCAGCCGTTTTCAAATTCCAGGATGTATTCAGCATTTACCGTGATCCCCTTATTGACGGGGATAAACCTGGCGTCGCCTCCGGTCTTTTCCATGAATTCTGGCATGGTCATGCGGCAGTGCAGCTTTTTTCCGTCTGCAAGCGTGATGTCAAGATAGTGTGCGTCCGTAATGGCGGAGTCGATCTCGCCAAGGAACACGCGGACGGTTTTCCTGCCGTCTGCAAGCTCAATATATTTCTGCTCCTGCGGCAGCACCTTTACGGCGTCCGACAGTACGTCAAAAATGCGCTGCCCGGAGAACGGCTTCGTGACATATTCAAAGGCGTGGCAGGAGAAGGCATCCGGCATAAATTCCGTGCTGGAGGTCAAAAATACCAGGAGGCACCCGCTGTCCATGCCGCGCATCCGCAGTGCGGCGGCAATTCCGTCTATGCCGTCCATGTAGATATCCATGAAAACAACGGAGAAGCCTCCGCCCTCAAACGCGTCAAGAAAGGCCTCTCCGCTGGTAAAGGAGACCGCCTCCACAGGGCGGCCGGTCTGGGTGCTGAAATCACTGCAGAGCCGCGCCATCTCATCCAGGCATTTCCTTTCGTCGTCCACTAAAGCAATCTTCAAAATCATTTTCACCTCAACAGTATATAAATTACAGTCTTTCATACGGACTTCACATAGCACCATTTTCAGTGAAAACCTTCCCCATCACATTTCCAAAATGAAATATGGAGTTTCGGGCGCTCTGTTCGTCTTTGTTATATTGATGGCAATCATACAGGCGGCAATTTTCGAATTACCAGTTCACAAAGCTCTTCCGCAGTCTTCCCCGGATTCTGGGTAATGATATCATAAATGGGAAGTACTTCATCGGATTCTGTCTCCAGTTCTCGCGCAATGACAGACAGCGGTTTGCTCTTTGCACATTTTTTCTGGATCAAAGAAATACGTTCCGCAAGCCTTGCCGTTTCCGCTTTCTTTTCAGCCGTTTCCGCTTTCTTTTCAGCAGTTTTTGCTTTCTTTTCAGCTGCTTCCGCTTTTTTTTCAGCCGTTTCGGCCTTCTTTTCGGCGTCCTTTACAACTTTTTCCGTTTCTTCTTTCAATTTTCGATCAAATTTTTCCTGTACGAACTCCATAAAAGTATCCTCTATACTCATACCATTTATCTCCTCGAACACCTTATAATTTGCACGCATGATTGCATCCAAAGCCGACTGATATAAATTATTCTCCTGATTCTTTTGATAATCCTCCATCAGCTTTCTGGCATTCTCCGGTTCCTTCAAGTTATTGGTCAAACTTTTCAGCCAGAGATTTTCCTTTTCGGACAGTTCCTTCGTCACCAAAATCTGTATGGAAAATACATCGCCCTTTACATTGTAGATACCGTCTTCCGCCTTTTCGACCTCATACTTCCGAATCGTCCGCAGATGCCGGATCAGCTTCCTGGGATATCGTTCCGATACAAATGTAATTGTTACTTCCTTTGCGGAAATACTGTCTGCACGCGTCACATCTGCTTTGTAAAAGCAGGCGTACCCATATACTTTGTAAAAGTCGTCAATCCCAAGGGAACGGCCAGGGCTCTTATACTCGATTACGTTATGTTTCTTGAATATCCTCCCGATATTCTTTCGGATTGGTCCGGCCTTTTCTTTTTTGATGATCAGCACATCAATCTGCATGGGCTTCTTGCTCAGATGATGCTCATTCTCAAATGTCAGCTTGTCCGCTTCGTCTTTCAGTTCAATCTGAATGTCCGCATAAAACGCAGGGTGCCAGTAGATCACTCTTTTTTTCTTCAGTTCCATAGAAAACCTCCTTATTCTGTTGTGTTCAGGAGATTTTCCTGCTTACCATTCAGAAAACCTCCTGCTTATCTGGATAAAAGCACGAATTTTCTGAAAGGGAAGGGAATAGAGTCCCTTGCATTGATATG
>CATLCV010000186.1 GCA_949893755.1 uncultured Lachnospiraceae bacterium
CTCAAAAACCACTTGGAGCTGTAAATTTTTCATATTGACTTTCCAATGGAAAATGCTATAATTAAGACATAGGCAAAAAATTAGTTATCTAGTCCCGCAAGGGGCATTGGCCGTAAGGCTTTTCTAGGAAAAAGAGTTGTTTCATGCAACTCTTTTTCCATATCCGCATATACTGTTACCGTGATCTAGCCCGCAAGGCGGGCATTGGCATACAGCTTTTTCTAAAAGGCTTTCCCTAACCGGAAAGCCTTTGCTTTTATCCATTATTTGTCTGCATACTGTTCTTTTTGCTGTTGGTATACAGCGGCAACCTCGGACCATGTTGCCACAAAATCAGTAAATTTTTCCGCTTTTGCCGCCGCTGTAAATATTTCCGGAATTGGCGCAGGATTTTGTGTATTCATCATGCGTGTCCATACATCCGAAAATTCGTCCATCACATACATGCCCAACCTGTCGCAGACTTCAAGCATTGTCTTTCCGACCGGCTGATGGGAACTTCGGATGCAGTTGAAGCCGGCTTCCTTCAGCAGGCGGATTTTCCGTTCATCCGCATCCGGATATGCCGCCGCCTTTTTTGCTCCTTTCACTATATACTGTCATGAATATATAGTAAAAGGGGGTGCGAAAGATTGCAGGTACCGACAACACGAATATCCTTTGCCGAACGTCCGAACCAGTTTTCCAGCATGTTCCAGACGGAAAATCTTCTATTAAATAAACCCATACTTTTTAAAAGCAATCGCCAGGCCATTTTGCTCCACCGTGCCGCACACATCATCTGCAAGTTCCTTCAGGAACCTGTTTCCATTTCCCATGCAAATACCGAATCCTGCCGCTTTTATCATTTCCACATCATTCATGCTGTCGCCAAAAGCTATGGTCTGATCTAACGGTATCTCCAGATATTTACAGATTTCCAGAATACCTGTCCCCTTATCTACATCACTCCGCATCAGTTCTCCGTTCGTAATACTGCATTTTCCAGTATCATGGATCCAAAAATGATACGCATCGCCCAGAGCTTTTCTCACTTTCAACATCGGCGCCCTTGCTGTACTTACCACAGAAATTTTATAAACCGGTTCCTCATCATATTCTGTATCAGGATATATATGGAACGATTTCTCATTTTGCTCTCTTCGCTGCAGCATCTCGCGATTTCCATATTCATCCATATGCTGACGAAGGAAAAGTTTAAACCTTCCGTCCGTATAGGAGCCTTCTTTACAGTCCAACGTATAAAAAATATTATGCTCCTTTAGCAGTTTTACGGCATGGTTTGTCTGTTCGGCAGACATAGGTCTGTCACAGAGTATTTGATCCCGATATACTACATATGCCCCGGCACTTCCAATAAATCCATCGAACGGATAACACAGCAATGGAAGTAGCATCGCATAATTTCTTCCCGTACATAAAAAAACAAAGTTTCCTTTTTCTCTTGCACATTTGATTGCTAAAAGTGCTGAGACAGGTGGAACATTACAACCGGCTTTTGTCAGAGTACCATCAATATCTAAAAATATCAATTTTTTCGTCATAATAGCAAACCTCTATCTATTTAAAACAGCAGGCGGCGCAACTGCCGCCTGCTGTTTTAAATACGATTGTCTGGATGCTTTGGCAGCATCTCCATCATTTCCCGCACTAAATCCATCACAGTCATTGCATTCATCAAATGATCCTGTGCATGAACCATCAAAAGCCCGATTTCTACTTTTTCACCGTTCAGTTCCTTCTGGATCAGGGATGTCTGTACATTATGAGCTTGGGTAATGATTTCCTCGGCCTCCTTCATTTTTTGACAGGCTTCTTCAAAATT
Source organism: uncultured Lachnospiraceae bacterium (assembly GCA_949893755.1). Classification (GTDB taxonomy): domain Bacteria; phylum Bacillota; class Clostridia; order Lachnospirales; family Lachnospiraceae; genus Schaedlerella. The sequence goes on from CATLCV010000186.1 coordinate 1,826, forward strand.
GCCGTTTCTGGCCGTTCGTAAAGCTTCAATCGCGGTGCTTCGCGCATTCCCTCCATTTACCACCAGTTCCATAACATACTTTTCCATTTCTTCCACTGTTCACGATCTCCTTTCGCGATATCTCTTTCATCCGCAGTCCGAATGCCTTCTAATCTCCCAGAGTCTCTTTGATGTGCGCGATGACACCCTTGCCGTCCAGCATGCCGTAAAGCATTGGATCAATCGCTTCCACCGGTTTATCTGGAAACTGCGCTTTTACATTATTCAAATTATAACGTACTTGTGGTCCAAGAAGAATGATATCTGCCTCTTTTCCCATTGCCCCCACTTCCGCAATCGGGTAAGCATTGATTTGGGCATCGTAGTTCGCAGAAGCGGCAGCCTCGCGCATCTTCTTCACCAGCATCCCTGTAGACATTCCGGCAGCACATACCAAAATAATATTCCTCATCTTAAATCCTCCTTTTTTTCATATGATATATGTTATGAATATTTACATATGAACATCTTTCCCATTTGAAGCAATTACTTTTTTATAGTAATCAAAGCTATCTTTTTTTGTCCGCCGAAAACTTCCGTTGCCATAATCATCCACATCTACATAGATAAATCCGTATCGCTTTGACATTTGGCGGGTGGATTCACTGACCAGGTCGATGCATCCCCACCAGGTATAACCTATTAAATCTACCCCATCAATGTTGATTGCATCACTCATGGCGCATACATGCTCCTTTAAATATTCCATGCGGTATGGGTCATGAACATGACCGTCTTCTGCAACTACATCTCTGGCTCCCAGTCCATTTTCTACAATGAACAGTGGCTTGCGGTATCTGTCATACAACTCTGCCAGGGAATATCTTAGACCGGCCGCATCTGTCTGCCATCCCCATTCGGATGAGGGCAGATAAGGATTCTTTACACCATTTACCGTATTTCCAGGTGCCATATCAAGGCCCGTTGTATCCGCAGCCATGCAGCTGGTCATATAATAGGAAAAGGAAATAAAGTCTACAGTACCTTCTTTTAATATTCCCGCATCTTCCGGAGCCTCCTGAATGGCAAACCCCTTATTGGAGATTTCTTTGCGCAGATAGCGTGAATACTCTCCAAAGACCTGAATGTCTACGTACCGATAAATCCCACGCATCCGGTGTTGCGCCGCCAGATTGTCCTCTGGTCTACAGGTATAAGGATAAAAGAGAAGCTTTGTCATCATACAGCCAATGCGGCTTTTCGGCATCATTTCATGACCCAGCTTTACCGCCAGGGCACTGGCGACCATCTGATGGTGCATGGCCTGGTAAACAGCTTCTTCAAAGGGGATACCCCATTTTATAAAATTTTCTTCTATCAGTGCGCCGCTTGTGACAGGGTGGCGCAGCATCGCATCCACTTCATTAAAGGTCAGCCAGTATGTAACATATTTTCCAAATCGTTCATAGCAGACTCTGGCATATTTCATAAACAGGTCGATCACCTCCCGTGAATACCAGCCTTTATACTCTGTTGCGAGCACCAGGGGCGGATCATAATGGGAAAGTGTTACCAGAGGTTCTATGCCATATTTTTTGCACTCTTCAAACACGGATACATAAAAGGAGATTCCCTCTTCATTCGGCTTTTCATCCCTTGGATCTGGAAAAATTCTTGCCCAGGAGATGGACATCCGAAAAATTTTATATCCCATCTCCGCAAACAGGGCAATATCTTCTTTATAATGATGATAAAAATCAATTCCCCGCCGTTTTGGGTAATTGGCATTTGAATCCGCATTCAGCGCCTCCTTCAGATCCTTTAATCCGAAGGCAAACTGTTTCGTAAAATCAGAAACACCTACCTCTCGATAAGGCAGACAATCTTCGATTGTCATACCTTTCCCACCTTCGTCCCATGCGCCCTCGATCTGATTTGCAGCTGTAGCGCCTCCCCAGAGAAATCCCTCCGGAAACTTTAAATCCACTTCATTTTTATACATATATTTCCATCTCCTTCCTACTTTTTGATTGCATGATGATAATCAGCAGATCCTTTTCGAACGGCGGCATAGACAGCTTTGTGATGCCGTCCTTGTGCTCGCTTCTGGCATTTCTGCAGACATTTCTTGTTTCCAGCTCAATCATGTGGATATCACTCCCGGTAAAATCTCCATTCAGGCTGACAGAGGTATTGTATGGGACATAGATTAGCGAGGTATTATTTTCCTTATTGCTTCCCGCCACCATCCCCTCTTTCGAAACTGCCAGTAATCTCTGATTGGGCGTAATAGAATCAATGCCATACATTTCCAGCAGATAAGGGATATAACCATAGTCCCATGCACCTGGATAATGAACCGCAAGATTCCATGTGTTTGGCTTGTCAAACCCTTCGCTGCTAAGTGGCGCCTTTTTACCCAGGGTATCCCATGCATAAATGCCTGCCGCCCCATAAGTAATGCCTGCGCAGGCGCCGCCCAGAATACTCTGCCATGCTGCCCTCCTGACTTCATACCTTCCAAAGCGACCGTACATGTTTCTTGAATATCCCATCTGCTCATAGCAGGGTTCGCCATTGATGACAGGCCTCTTTGGTTCCTTCCGGCAAAATTCTCCTGCAAGATAATACGGCATTTTTACATTTTCAGGCTGCGCATTGTGACCGGATTGATACATATAAAAATCAATTTTCCCGGCAAATTCCTCTGGAAGCTTTGTATAACGCCCCTTAATGTGAAAGGTAAACAGGCTTTCTGCCGACCGCTCCTTCAGATAATCCAGAGCTCTGCTGTAATAAACATTTGCCTCGGCGGAAAAATCTGTATCGCCGCTGATCAGGTAGACAGGCCGAAGATCTGAAAATGTTTCCTGCACCTTTTCCAGATAGCTTTCCAGAAACCCTGCAGGGATGACATTTTCCGGCACCTTACAGGATGCCCAGGTTCCAGGCACATAATTGCACCAAAGCACTGCCAGAGCCAGTTCAAAACCTTCTTCCCTGGCCTTAAGGCACATCCTTCTCGCATGGGCAAAATAGTCACTGTTCCATTCTGTGTACTGAAAATGGACTTTGTCCGCGGTAGGCAGAGGAAAGCAATTTCTTCTTGTCTCACATGCATCCCACTGGGGCAGAATATTAATCTGCAAGGTATTAAACCCCTGCTGCCTGCGCAGATTTAAATAGTAGTTCCAATCTTCTTCTTCGATATTTGTAAAAGCGCTCCAACACGTATCTGCCAGATAGAAAAAATGCTTTCCATCTTTCAAAAACCCTCGTGTGCTTTTGTCTATACTTAGCATGTTTCCCTCCTTTTGGCATGTTATATCAAATTGCTGTAAGATATTTTCTCAATCTCATTGTCCTGAATCCACTGTTTCATTTCCGGACTCAGAACTGCCTTTAGATCCTGAACCCGGATTACAGAAAAGGTAGAAACCTCCAGAAGGTCAGGATCAATATAACCACAATGGAAGATTAGTATGCCATATGCATGCTTGACAAAGTCTTTATCAGCAAGAATGGAATCCATGGCATAAGCATGCATCTGTTCTTCCAGGGGAAACGGCCGTTTGTACCAAAGCTTTCCGGGACTTGCCATCTGATATTGATGCTCCAGATTTTTTGCCATTGGAATCTGATATTCCCGGGAAAGGTCGCATACTGCCCTGTCAATATTCCTGTTATGATAAGAATGTCCGTTTAAATAGGCGGGATACCGTCCAGTCAGTTTTCTGAAACGCTCGATCTGTGCTCGCACTTCTGTCAAACACTCTTCGTAACGCATATGATCTCCATTTTGAGCTTTTTTATCAAGAGCAATATGTTCGTTTTTAGTATACAGCATGCCGTTTGGTCTGGCGACTGTAGGGATTTTTTCCGGGGCAGCCACACAGGGACCGGTACAGATATTGATATCCGCCCCCAGACAGATGTCTTTCTCGCGGATCAGTTTTGCGGCCAGGGAGCTGGCCGGCATATTCGAAAACATGCCGACTGAAGTTAGACATCCCTGGTTTACTGCTTTCATAATTCCATATACAACGCCTTCACTGATTCCATAATCATCCGCCTGAATAATTAACTTCATGCAGCGTCTCCTTTCTGCTCATCTGCCAGAGCTATCTTTTCCGATATTCTGAAAAAAGGATAATAAATGATCACACCGAGAGCCAGCAACAAAATCTGTAGCAATGCGATCTGCCATCCGCCTGCAATGATTCCCTGGATGCCTACTGGAAAACCAAACGTAATCTGTGTCCCCATCAGCCTGGGAAACAGACCGGAGGCGATTGCAATATAAGCCACCAGAATCTGTACAATTGGTGTCAGCATAAATGGTATGAACATCACTGGATTCAATACCATTGGATAACCATAGACAACCGGCTCATTGATGCAGAACACGCCTGGAAGCGTTGTCATCTGCCCCATCAGTTTATTTTTTTTGCTTTTAGCAAAGAGAATCAGAAGGATACAGAGCGAGAGGGTACCGCCTGTTCCTCCGATACCCGCAAAGCAGTTATAAAACGCCTTTCCCACAATGTTCGGTAGTTCTGAATTTACTGCACCTGCAGCAGCAGCTTCCATATTTGCCATATCCAGGGGCAGATATAAGGATGCAATAAACGGCATGATAACCAGAGAACCACTGATTCCCAAAAACCACAATATTTGTTGAACCAGCACCAAAATGACCAGGCACCAGATACTGTCAGTCATATTGGAAAGCGGCAGGGATACCAGTGTGTAAATACATTCTGTAAAAGAGCCCCATGGTGTAAATGTAAAAATCCAGCTCACTAAAGTAAATGTAATCGCTGTGATGATTGCCGGAACCAGTGATGCAAAAGAGCTTGCCACAATGGATTCCACACTGTCCGGCATCTTGATGGTTATCTTTTTTTCAAACAGGAAGCAATAAAGCTTACAAGATAACAATGCCGCTATGATAGCTGCAAATAACCCTTTTGCGCCCATCCAGTTTGAATCCAGATAGTAGGCAACGGATGCGTCTGTCTCTACCATTGCCATTGGTGTAGTTACAAAAAAACAAAATACTCCCAGTAAAGCTGGTGGCAGGGGCAGCACGCTGTTCTTATCTGCCAGACGGTAAGCAATCGTAAACGAAGCGTAAAGTGCGATCAGATTTGTTGTCACGCGTGATGCCGTACGCAGCATTGGCTGCAGGCCGATGGCGGCTATCAAATCTGTATAGGGTTTGATCGGCAATACCGCCAGAAGCAGCGCTACAGAACCCATCATCAGAATAGGGAGCGTCCCCATCAGACCGCCGGAAACCGATGAAAGATATTTGTTCTGTCCCATCGCGTTGGCAATCTCCATTATTTTGTCCAGAATCTTATTTTTTTTCACTTTTTGTCTCTCCTTTAGTTTTTTCTCATTCCCTGATTGGCCAATCACTGTTAATATTATAAAAAAGGAACCGGGATTTCACTATACCTTTTTTGGGTGATTTATAGATATATCTTGACATTTTTTAGTTTTTCCGGATAAAATGATAAAAACAGAGAATACAATACCTATCGGAAAAACTGACAGACGAGACATGAAGGGAGAGATACTATGCATTATCAGAATCACTTTAGTGAAAATGTTTTACCCTATAAAGAAAGCTTTCGTGATATTTCTACACCCTTTATGAACCATTGCCATAAAGAATTTGAAATCATTCATATCCGAAAAGGTTCCCAAAAGCTGATTTACCATAAAGATGTGCATACCCTTGAAGAGGGGGAGATTGTAATCATTCCTCCTTACATCTGTCACGCTACGTTTCCACAGCCATCAGAGGACTGTGAGCGTTTTGTCATTATTCTGGGTATGGGAGTTTTTACAAATACCGTATCATTCGGTACTGCAGGCATTCAACTCTATCAGCAGGAGTTTTATGATCTCTTGACATTAAGCCGGCATTGGAACTCTTCTACGTATTCTAAAGTAAAAACACTCATTTATAATATGCATGAAGAATATGAAAAAAAGGAAAATGCCTGGGAATTTGCCATTGCGACTTTCGCGAACCTTCTGATGCTTACCGCCATTCGTTCTTTACCAAAAAGAAGTTCCCCGCTTCTGGAAAATACGACGGAATCCATGGTGTTTCAGAAGATAATGACCTATATCGCGGACAATTACGAATCGAAAATCACATTAGATGAGTGTGCAAAACTATGTGATTTCAATCCATCATATTTTTCGAAATATTTCAAAAAGCATATGGGAATCACATTTCAAAATTACGTCAAAAACTCACGGATTGAACAGGCAAAATGGCTGTTGCTGACTACAGATGCATCCATTACCGATATTGCTTACCAATGCGGTTTTTCAAATCTCTGTATTTTTAATAAAATCTTTAAGCAGGAAATTGGAATGCCTGCAAGCATTTACCGAAAAATGTATAAGTGATGCGCCGAACCGATTAAAGCCGGTAGTGTTTCAGTTTACAATAGAGGATCTGCTTTATCACACATTCCCCAAAGCTTCATTTACATGAGCAATAAACCGCAGCATCACCAGCGGAAGCTTCAGATTTTTTTTCCATACCAGTACGCAGCCGCTTGTCAGTTCCGGCTCGATCGGCCTGATGCACAGGTCACTGCGGTCGCAGGAAAAGTCCATGGTCAATGCCGCTCCCATGCCGCTTTCTACCATATCCATCATATTATGGTGGGAAAGATTACAGGTACAGACAACACGCATCTCCTTTGCCGAACGTCCGAACCAGTTTTCCAGCTTGTTCCGCACGGACTGGCGTTTTGCCAGAATCAGCGGAACGCCTGCCAGATCCCCAGGAGCAATGCATTCTTTTTCTGCCAAAATGGAGTCCCTGCGCATCAGCACGCTCCATCTTTCTTCCAGGGGCATCCGGATATAGCGATACCGGCTGATCTCCACGGGCTCCAGTAAAAGGCCCATATCCAGGATCCCGCTTTCCAGCCGTTCCGTTACATCATCTGCGATGGCGGTGTAGATATGGAAACTCACGTCAGGATATTTCTGCCGGAAGGACGCCATCATTTCGGACAGAGGTCTCATGTTCCGTGTCTCTCCGCAGCCGATCGAAATCTCGCCGGAAACCACTTCCGCTTCATGCCTCAGCTCTTTTTCTGTTTTCACCGTCAGATCTATGATCTCCTGCGCCCGGCGGCGGAGCATCAGCCCCTCCTCCGTCAGCACGATACGTTGTTTGCCCCTGTGAAATAATCTGACGCCAAGCTCCTCCTCCATCTGCATAAGCTGCCGCGACAGCGTAGGCTGGGTGATGTGGAGAAGCGCGGCGGCACGGGTGATATTTTCTTCTCTCGCAACGGCAAGAAAGTATTGTAAAGTCCGAAGTTCCATTTTTATAAACCTCCTTCTCACCAGGCTCCTTATATCAATAGTGTCAGTATAGCAACTTCCATACATGGATTCAATGAAAATCTTCCATTCCCTCCCCGCTGTTTTCCCGTTCTGTGACATCATCACATTCATTTCCCGTCCGATGTGTTATACTAAATGCATCAATCGTTAGGAGGTATGAATCATGGGTATATTTGACTTTTTACGGCATCCGGATATCAATCAGGGAATCCGGGATTACAATCAGGCTACCAATGCCGTTTTGCTCGATGTACGGACTCCGCAGGAATACCGGGAGGGGCATGTCCCGGGCAGCAGGAATCTTCCGCTGCAGTCCATCGACCAGGCTGCGGGTGTCATCAAGGATAAAAGCACTCCCCTCTTTGTCTACTGCTATTCCGGCAGCAGGAGCAGCCAGGCAGTCAGCAGGCTTATGAAAATGGGATATCAGAATGTAAAAAATATCGGAGGCATGGCTTCCTACTCTGGAAAGGTGGAATTGTGATATGAAAATTGTAATCGTAGGCGGTGTGGCAGGCGGCGCCACCGCGGCAGCCAGGATCCGCAGGCTGGATGAACAGGCAGAGATCCTTGTATTCGAACGCTCCGGATATATTTCCTACGCGAACTGCGGCCTGCCCTATTATATCGGCGGGGTCATTGAGGATCCGGAAGAGCTGACGCTTCAGACCCCGGAAAGCTTCTTCTCCCGCTTCCGGATCACAATGAAGGTACATCATGAGGTGATCGCGGTCCATCCGGAACGAAAATGTGTTTCTGTCCGGAATCTGGAAAGCGGAGAAGTCTTTGAGGAACGCTATGACAAGCTGCTCCTCTCTCCGGGGGCTAAGCCCACTCAGCCAAGGCTTCCCGGCATCGGCCTGGAAAAAATGTTTACGCTGCGGACCGTGGAGGATACTTTCCGCATCAAAGAGTTCATTCATCAAAATCATCCGAAGTCCGCGGTCCTGGCAGGCGGCGGCTTTATCGGCCTGGAACTGGCGGAGAATCTGCGTGAACTGGGCATGGAGGTGACGATCGTTCAGCGGCCGAAGCAGCTCATGAATCCCTTTGACGCAGATATGGCCTCCTTCATCCACAGTGAAATGCGCAGACACGGAGTCAGACTGGCGCTGGGGCATACGGTGGAGGGCTTTGAGGAAAAAGACGGGGGCATCGAGATCCTTTTGAAGGATGAGGCTCCCCTCCATGCCGACATGGTGGTCCTGGCCATCGGCGTGACCCCGGATACCGCTCTTGCGCGGGAAGCCGGACTGGAGCTTGGGATCAAAGGTAGCATCCTGGTCAATGACCGGATGGAGACTTCCATGCCCGATATTTATGCCGTTGGGGATGCCGTACAGGTCAAGCATGCCGTATCCGGGCAGGATGCCCTGATCTCACTGGCCGGTCCCGCAAATAAACAGGGGCGCATTGCCGCGGATAATATCTGCGGCGGAGACAGCCGGTATCCCGGGTCTCAGGGAAGCTCGGTCATCAAGGTATTTGATCTGACGGCAGCTGTCACCGGTCTGAACGAAAGGAATGCCAGGGCAGCAGGGATTGAGACCGACAAGGTGATCCTCTCCCCTATGAGCCACGCAGGCTATTATCCCGGAGGCAGGTTGATGACCATGAAGGTCCTGTTTGAAAAGGAAACTTATCGTCTGCTGGGCGCCCAGATCGTGGGCGGCGAGGGTGTGGACAAACGCATCGACGTATTGGCAGCGGCCATCCATGCCGGGATCAAGGCGACGGAACTCCAGGAGCTTGACCTGGCCTACGCGCCGCCCTATTCCTCAGCCAAGGATCCGGTCAATATGGCGGGATTTATGATCGAAAATATCGAAAAAGGCGTGGTAAAGCAGTTCCATCCGGAGGATGTGGCAGACCTGCCCCGTGACGGAAGCATCACTCTGCTGGATGCCCGTACCCCGGGAGAATTCCAAAACGGACATATTGAGGGATTTGTAAATATCCCGGTGGATGAGCTTCGGGAACGTCTGGGAGAGATCGAAAAGGGAAAAACAGTCTATGTGATGTGCCAGAGCGGACTGCGCAGCTACATTGCCTGCCGGATCCTGTCCGGAAACGGTTATGACTGCAGAAATCTCTCCGGCGGCTACCGGTTCTACGCTTCCGTGATGCAGGACCGCCGCATGGCAGAGACTGCCGCTCCCTGCGGCATGGAGCGCTGACTATACTGCAGTCCGGCGCTGTACGGTCTGTACATTGACTTCAGCCTGGCGCTGTCGGGGCCGGGGATTTAAACCACCGGCCCCCCCCCGCCAGGTAAAAGAATTAATGAGGTTTAAGCGCACCGATTACCGAAAGGGGGTAAACCCAGGGCCCCCGGG
>CATLCV010000187.1 GCA_949893755.1 uncultured Lachnospiraceae bacterium
GATAGACGAAAAATACGTCGCGTCATGATACCCCACCAGGTCCGCGGCCTCATAAGCCAGGATATCCTGCCGGAGCAGGTATTCCTTCGCCTTTTCGGTCCGCACATGATTGATATATTCTGTCAGAGATTCCCCGCACACCTTTTTAAACGTCCGGCTTAAGTGGGACGCGGCGGGGGCGGTGGAATACCTGAAACAGAACGACCCCGCCGGACTGGCAGAGCTGGAGCGGCGTCTGGACTTTTCGGAGGAGGAGACCGTGCTCTGGAAGGAGATCATTGAGCGGATGTATTTCCCCTATGACGAGGAGCGCAGGATCTATCCCATGGACGACGGGTTCCTGATGCGAAAGCCCTGGGATGAATCCAGGATCCCGGAGGAAAAAAGGGCATGGCTCTATGAAAATTATCATCCGCTGTTTATCATGAGGCACAGGATGTCCAAGCAGGCGGATGCCGTATTGGGGCTGTACCTGCACAGCGACTGCTTCACGGAGGAAGAGATCCGGCGCAACTATGACTTTTATCAGGAAGTGACCCTCCACCATTCATCGCTTTCCACCTGCATTTTCGGGATCGTTGCCTGCGATATCGGCTATGAGGAAGAGGCATACAGGTATTTTTCCCAGTCCGCGAGAATGGATCTGGACGACCACCACAACAATTTTTACGCAGGGATCCATGCGGCCAATATGGCCGGGACCTGGCAGGCGGTGGTAAACGGCTTTGGGGGCCTGCGGTGCCAGAAATCGAAGCTGCGGCTGAAACCGGCCATTCCCAAAGAATGGGAGAGCTATTCCTTCCAGATCCGGTACAGAGGGGCGCTCCTGAAAACTGTGGTCTCACAGGGACAGGCGGAATTTATCCTGAAAGAAGGAGAGCGGATAACCTTTTATATCGGAGAGAAGGAGATCCGCATTTTGGAGAAGGGAGGGAGACATGTTGAAGCAATATAAGGCGGTCTTTTTTGACTGGGACGGGACTGCGGTGACCTCCAGGACGGCCCCGGCGGAGGCGGCGGTATCTGCAATGAGGCCGCTGCTGGAGAAGGGCGTGAAGCTGGCCATCGTCAGCGGGACCACCCTGGAAAATATCGCGGGAGGACGGATCGAAGCATATTTCACGAAACAGCAGCTCCAAAATCTGTATCTGGGCCTGGGCCGGGGGGCGTATAATTATGCGTTCCGGGACGGAGTACCCTATGTATTTGAACACAGGATCCCGGATCAGAACACGCTGCTGGATATCCACAGGATCTGTTTTGACATCCATATCAGGCTGAAAGAACAGTATGGGCTGGACACGGATATCGTTTTCAGCCGGCCCAATTACTGCAAGATCGATCTGATGGCTGACCGCATCAGGGGCGACCGCCTGTTTATGCAGGAGGATGAGCTCCATATGCTCAAGGCGAAGCTCAAGGACCACGGGATCGGCAGGGGGCTTGGGGAACTGCTGGAAATGGCGGTGTCCATCGGCAGGGACTACGGGATCGGCATCGTCCCCACCTGCGACGCGAAGTATCTGGAAGTGGGGATCTCAAGCAAGAGCGACAATGTCGATGCGATCCTCGGAAGGCTCTCCCGGGAGGACGGCATCCGGGCCGGGGACTGTGCCTTCTGGGGAGATGAATATGTGGGGATCGAAGAAACGATTTTCGGAAGCGACAGCTATATGTATACGGAACAGACTTCGGCAGGGGACTTCTTCGATGTATCCGAAGTAAGCGGGCTGCGGCCGGAAGGGGTGGAGATCGTGGGGGGAGGTGTGAAACGGTTTTTGAATTTTCTGGCAGAGCAGGAGAATCAGTAGCCAAAAGCGGCGGTTTGTGTTATACTCGAATCACAGTTTCTTAGGAACGCTCTGGTTCAGCCCGATTGGAGACTGTTACGAAAGACAACCGTATATTCTGATTCGAAAAGCAGGAGGTCAGATTGCCATGGAATCGAACGAAGATTCTATTAAAATTTTGGAAATGCGGATCCGGCAGCAAATGAATGATTCCTTACAGAAGAACATGAGACCGGAAAATATAAAATACTATATGCCATCAGCAGCGCTTCCGAAGCCGGATATTCTGCAGGGGCCCCAAAGTGCCGATGCAGCGGGAACCGTCAATCCGGCCGGAGACGTGCTGGAGCCCGGTTCGTCGGCGGATGTTCTGAAGAGGAGCATGCCGCTGTCCGATGTTCCGAAGCCTGTCACGCCGTTACCCGGTGTTCCGAAGCCTGTCACGCCGATATCCGATGTGCCGGAGCCTGCATCGCAGGCAGCGGATGCGAACCTGCCTGCCGGTGCGGAGTACATAGACAGGGCAGCCGGGGTGCCGCCCATGGCGGAATTCGAACATATAGAAATCCCGGAGTCAAAAGAGATTCAGCATGCGAAGGCATTGACCGGTTATGAGACATCCCGGTCACTGGACCGGAAGGGAACCTTTCGCATGGAAGACATGCATTTTCTGGATGCGAAGGGATAGGAAGACTAATACAATTCCTAAAAAGGCGGCTGGTTTCACTTCCCCAGTCGCCTTCGAAATTCTTCATAATTCCGGGTATCTCTCGGACTGCAGTATACCGCAAACTCGATGGTCTTAAAATCACATTCAAATTCCTTCACCACCCGTGCCATGGCTTCTGCCACCACCCTTGGGGAATTGCAGAAGGCACCGCATCCGAAGGCGCCCAGGATCAGGACTTCTTCCTCTTCTTTTTTCGCGATTCCCAGAATTCGCCTCATCCGTTTGATATGAAGATCAAGAAGCTCCCGATCAGACAAGCGGAGGGGCTTTTTCCCGCTGTTCGGATTCATGGCATTGCTGGGCTGTTCCCGCAGATTGGGGGCTGCGCAGGTGATCACATCGACCTGGTACCAGTCCGTTTCCGGCATCCTTTCCGGTTGTGCCGTATCGGTTTTGAACACCGTGACTCCCGGGGTGAAAATGCAGTCGTCGTTATAGCGGGCATCCATCTGTTCCGCGCGGAGCATCTGCCGGTGACGTTCATGGAAGCTTTTTACCATATCCTTTTCAGAGATGTGAAAATACAGGCTGCTGCACCTGCAAAGGGCCTCTTCCTGGGCATTGGAGCCTCTGGCCACCCCACCGCCGGGATTGGTGGCGGAGGCAAAATTGTGGATGCAGACCCTTTGGCCCCGGTATGCGCCTGCCGCTTCCAGAGTTCTCTTTTTTGTCACCACGATCCGGCAGGGACGGTCATACCGGCTCCCGGAGCTGATTTCCAGCTTGTCCTCCCCGGCCAGCATATATTGTCCGGCATTGGAGCGTTGGATGGCATCCAGCAGGTGCGGATTGGTTCTGCACAGGTTCTCGGTGTCCTGGAAAATTTCGATATTTTGATTTTTTTTGCTATTCATAGATCATCCTCCTGTTCCTATTCAAGCTGTGGGCGGATTGCCCGCCATTTATTTGTGTCGGCAGATTCTCCGGCCGTTTTATAATGTATCGGATGCTTTTTCGATTGCCCGCAGTATCTCCAACCGCCGCGTCAGCATCTGATAATCCGTTGCCCGCCCTTTGAACCAGGAGGGATCAATCTCCCCGATCTGGTTTAGCCCAATCTTCGATACCGCCTGTATGGCCGCTTCTCTCTGCGTCAGATGTTTTGGCAGGACGCTCAGGCAGTTCGCGCCGTCTGTCTGGTCATAGGACTGAAACGCCTGGTTAAAATCCATCAGGGGATGCAGCGAGACCGGCTGATTGGTCTCATTGTCCACGAGAAATCCCCAGTTCCCCCAGTGCCGGTCCGTATTGCCGACCAGGTAGTCCAGAATATTCATCATATAGTAAGAATGGCTGTCCAGCTCCAGGATATAGGCGGCCGGATCGATTCCCTGATTGACCGCGTAGATCTCAAATGCCTCTCTGGATACGATGGAATACTGCCTGGAGGTCATCAGCTCTCCGGCAGAAACCTTGACCCCGTCATAAAAGGTTTCCCGGTACACTACCTGGGGGCAGCGGAAGCACTGGCAGACTTTGCTTGCCAGCAGTTCATTTTCCACGGCACGGATGCCGCCGTCCTTGAGCAGTGTAAATCCCTGATCATGACGGAGCCATGCCTTCGGAAAACACCCGTTTGTGGACAGGTCCGGAATCAGGCTGTCATTGTGTACCGTGATCTGGCGTCCCCGCAGGGAAACATCAATAAATGCATTGTCCAGATGGTTGTCGTACAGGTTGACCTCCTGAAACGCGGTCTTCTCACCCTGCCGCCTTACCCAGTAAATATCCGTCAATGACAGACAACGGCAGGACAGCGCGATCTGCGCGCGGTCCCGGTCGGTTACTGCTTGGGACACACCGATGCTGTTCAGAATCTCCTTGGCATATTGCCGATCCGGGGGAAGGATCCTGCCGGCGCACCAGTATTGAAAATTTGTGAGGTTATTGACCAGGGTATCCAGCTCTTCATCCGTATCATCCAGATAGAGATTGTACGGCAGAAACTTTCCCTCATCGAAGATCCTGCAGTGCCCCTGTGTGTCAATCCTCGCTGCGGCCTGCTCGCCGTGCATGATTTCATAAATGTTTTTTGAGTGCTTCATTTTGGTTCCAACTTTCACGTATGCTCTTATTTGATGCTTCTGCCTCGTGTATCCAACAGTTTTATTGTACCAAGCCGCAGGCATAATAGCTACCCCCAATTTTCAGATGTGCGCGGCAACGGAATACATCTCCCCCACCATCTCGCGGAACAGGGAGAGCAGATACGCAAGGGGCGCATGCAGGTAGCTGCTTCTGCGGCTGACGAGACATAACTGCCTGGTATCGTGGAACTGCTGGATGGGGAAATAAGAAACAGCCGGGGAGAACTTCTTTCGTTTTGCCAGAACCTCCGGGACAAATGTAATGCCAAGCTGCCGGCCCGCCAGTGTCAGAGCAGTCTCCACACTTTCACAGACCAGCCGGATATTCGGACAAAAAGAAGCCGATTCACACATTTTCCGGCTCATACTGCCCAGCACCTGATACGACGAAAGCAGGATGAACGGGTAGGAAGCCAGATCAGATAAAACAACAATCCCCTGTTCCTGCTTCGGAAACGCTTCGTCCCGGCAGAAACTGGAAGGAACTGCAAGTACGATGCGTTCCTCCGCCAGAAGCTCGCTCCGGTAATTGATTGCATCCGGGTGCGGCACGTCAACCATAAAATCAACCTCATGGTTTTCCAGAAGCTGTTTTAAAATATACGTAGGCTTTTCCACAATATGTATCTCACATTCCGGATAACGGGCATAGAACCGCTCCAGAATGCCGGGGAGCATGATGAGTGAACGGTGGGCGCTGAGACCAATACGGATCAGCCGGCGGCGCTCATTGGCAATATCCCCCAGCTTCATCCGCATCTGATCCTGGGAATGCATTGCGGAGACTGCCCAGTCGTAAAACAGCGTTCCGGCATAGGTGAGGGTGAGGTTCCCGCGGCTTCTTTGAAAAAGCGGAGTACCGATCTCCCGTTCCAGTGACTGTATGCTCAGAGAAAGGGACGGCTGGGAGATGAACAGCTTTTTTGCGGCTCTTGTAATATTCTTTTCATCAGCGACAGTTACGACATATTGCAGCTGGTTCCAATTCATAAAACGCCTCCTGTATAGGAAAAAACTATGATTTCTATATTAAAACATATATTTTACAAATGTCAAGACGGATGATACATTTTAAGAAAGAAATGAAGAGAAGCAGACCCGACAGACAATTTGCCGGCTGTTTTTGTACATGTGAATAATAAAAAGAAAGGAGCGGCGGGATATGAATCAGCAAAACAGAAAAACAGCCTTTGAGCTGTTTACTTTTTTCTTCCGGATCGGATGCTTTACATTTGGCGGCGGATGGAGCATCCTGGCGCAGATGGAGCAGGAATTTGTGGAAAAGGAGCAGGTACTCACAAAAGAAGAACTGGTGGAACTGGCAGCAGTGGGGAAGTCGCTTCCCGGGATTATGATTACCAACATCGCAGTGTTATTCGGATGCCGGATGTGCGGATGGATCGGCGGTGTGGCGGCCATGCTTGGGATCACATGCCCGGCGGTGCTGATCCTGTCCGCAGTTGTATACGGATATGACATGCTGAGAGACAACTTCTGGTGCCATTGCGCGCTGAAAGGAATCCAGTCGGCGGTAATCCCGATCATCGGGAGCGTTGCGTGCAGCCTGGGACGGGAGGTGTTTTCCACCGTGAAGGGAAAGGCCATTGGGGTTATCGTTTTTTTGCTGTGCGTGTTTACCGGGATCAGCAATATTGCACTGGTACTCTCCGGCGCTGCAGCGGCTCTGGTCTGGAGAGGAGTGAAAAAGCATGGTATATTTTGAATTATTTTTTTCCTTTATGAAAATAGGATTTACCAGCTTCGGAGGCATGTCCATGATCCCTCTGATCCTGGAGGAAATGCAGGCGCATCACTGGATGAGCGCACAGGAGCTAGCAGACCTGGTGGCCATTGCGGAGATGACACCGGGGCCGCTGGGGATCAATTGCGCCACCTTCGCGGGGACACAGGCAGCAGGCATCTCGGGCGGGCTGGCCGCCGTGGCAGGGGTGCTTACACCGGCGTATACACTTGCCATTCTGACAGCTTTGTGTTTTCAGAAGGTACAAAAAAGTGAACTGATGGTGACCGTGATGGAATTTGTGAAACCGGTCTGTATCGGAATGGTGTTTGGGGTGATGGTCACTCTGGGAAAAGAAACCTGGCTGACAGACGGCAGGGTGGATCTGTTTGGGATGGGGATCGGGGCGCTCATGTTTGTTCTTCTGACCAGGCGGAAATGGAGTGTGCCGAAAGTCATTGCGGCATCTGCCGCCTGCGGGATCCTGGTTTATGGACTGCCTGTCCGTGAATGGTTATGCATCCAATCCATTTTTCCTTAAAATGTTGTAAGAATGCTTGTATTATATAAAAATTTTGCTTATAATCGCAAAAAAAGCAGGCAGGAGGAATCAGAAAGATGATAGAAGAAATATTGGCGTATAACAGGAAATTTGTAGAAGAGGGCGGATATGAGCCCTACCGGACAAGCAAATATCCGGAGAAAAAACTGGCGGTGCTGACATGCATGGATACCAGGCTGACAGCACTCCTTCCGGCGGCCCTTGGTTTGAAAAACGGAGATGCCAAGATCATAAAAAATGCGGGCGGAGTCATCACCCATCCATATGGAAGTGTGGTGAGAAGTCTTCTTGTGGCAATCCTGGAGCTGGGTGTAGAGGAGATCATGGTGATAGGACATACGGACTGCGGAGTCCAGGGAATGGATGGAGGAGAAATGCTTCAGAAGCTGGTGAAACGCGGTATCCCCAAAGAACATATTGATATCGTAGAGGGCAGCGGGATCCCTCTGCAGGAGTGGCTGGGAGGATTTGAGTCAGCGGAGGAGTCGGTAAAAATGACGGTGCAAACGTTGAAAAAGCATACACTGATTCCGAAGGATGTACGGATATTCGGCTTTATGATGGATTCCGCGACAGGAGAATTAAAGAGCATCTGCTGATGGAACTGCACCAGGAGCATCAAACAGACAAACAAGAAGGATCTGCCATTTGCGGCAGATCCTTAATAAATATTAAGGTAAATGCCCTTTTTGCTGTAAGGTTTCTCCTTTAAGATCATAGCATGGAACGAAAAAAAGGAAGAAAGCAAGGAGGAGCATAGCATGGAAATCATAAGACCTGCAATGGCGGGAACCCTGGAATCCAGCGACTGCCAGGTGACTCTGGAAGCGGGGGAAGGCAAGATCGAACTGGAACTGGACAGCGTGGTCATCAACCAGTTCGGCAATCAGATCCGAAAGGTGGCTCTGGAAACTCTGGAAAGACTGGGAGTAAAGGATGTAAAGATTTCAATCGTAGATAAAGGCGCGCTGGACTGCACGATCAAAGCCCGGATCGAAGGGGCGGTATACCGCTCACAGGGACAGACAGATCATTTGCCGTGGGGAGGTGTGATTCGATGAATCCGAATAAGAAAAGACTGAGAAGAACCATGATGTTTTTGAACGCGCAGAAACCGGGGCTGATTAAGGATCCTTATATTTATAAGCCCGATTCGATCATGCTGGATCTGGAGGACGCAGTGGCCGAAAACCAGAAGGATGCCGCAAGATTTTCCCTGTTTCATGCACTGCGGGAGATTGATTACCACGGTGTGGAGCGGGTGGTCAGGATTAATGCGCTGGATACACCCTACTGGAAAGAAGACATCCGGTGCGCGGTTGCCGGCGGGTGCGACGCGATCCGGATTCCGAAGACGGAAAGCCCCACGGACGTCAAACTGGTGGAGGACGCGGTGGAATATGCGGAGAGAGAATCCGGGAGGCCGGTGGGAAGTGTACTGATCATGGCGGCCATCGAATCTGCCCGTGGGGTCATGAAAGCGCTGGACATCTGCGAAGCATCGGACCGTTTGTTTGGGATCGCGCTGTCAGGAGGAGACTATACCAAAGACCTGCAGACACACATAACCGGAACCGGGATTGAACTGATGGGCGCAAGGCAGAATCTGGTCATTGCCGCGCGGGCCGCGGGCATTCAGTGCTTTGATACGGTATATACCAATCTGGACGATATGGACGGTTTCCGTCAGGATGTGGAGATAATCCATCTGATGGGATTCGATGGGAAATCCATCATCAATCCGCGCCAGATCCAGGTGGTGCATGAGATCTTTACGCCAACCGAAAAAGACATTATTTTTGCGGAAAAGGTCGTTAAGGAGATCGATGAGAAAAAGGCGCAGGGAATCGGCGTATTTACGGTGGACGGCAAGATGATCGACATCGCGTTTTACGACGGGGCAAAGAGGACGATAGAACTGGCAAAAGCATCAGGCGTATACAAGGGGGATTTATAAGATGATCAATGCAGTGGGAAGAGAGATCCCGGAAGAGATCCTGGAAATGACAGGAAAGGAAGTATTTCACGGAAATCATTATTATGACGGATATGTATATAAAAAGCACGGCCCGCATACGGAATGTGTGATCAATTCCAACGGAAGTAAGCTGGTTCCGAGTATTCATGAGGTGCTGGAAAAATGCGGGATCAAAGATGGCATGACGATCAGTTTTCACCATCATTTCCGGGAAGGGGATTATGTCGTCAATATGGTCATGGAAGAAATCCATAAGATGGGGGTTAAGGATATTACCATCTGTGCCAGCTCTCTGGGAAAAGCACATGACCCGATCGTTCCTTACATTGAAGATGGAACCATCTCCAATATCCGGTCTTCAGGAGTGCGCGGTAAGATCGGGGAGGCGATTTCCAAAGGAAAGCTGAAAGGCCTTGCGATCATGCAGTCTCATGGAGGGCGTGTCCGGTCCATCGTGACCGGAGAAGCACAGATTGATATCGCGTTTATCGGGGCGCCTACCTGCGATGACTACGGAAACTGCCGCGGAATCGGCGGAAAAAGCAACTGCGGAGTCCTGTCCTATGCGATGGCAGATGCAATGCATGCGGACAAAGTCGTGGCGATCACGGACTGCCTGGTTCCGTTTCCGAATTTTCCGGCCCACATCAGCATGACAAGAGTAGATTATGTGGTCGAGGTAGACGCGATCGGGGATCCGGCAAAGATCGCGACCGGCGCGGCAAAGCCGACCACAGACCAGAGGAAGCTGATGATGGCGGATTACTGTACAAAATTTGTAGTAAATTCTCCGTATTTTAAAGACGGGTTTTCTTATCAGACGGGAGTGGGAGGCGCTTCCATCGCTTCCACCATTTCTCTCGCAAAGGAAATGAAAGAGCGGAATGTGCGTATGCGTTTCGGGGTGGGCGGACTGACGAAGCCCATGTGTGACCTGCTGATCAACGATCAGGTGGACTGCCTGCTGGATACCCAGGATTTTGACCTGGACGCGGTGGAGTCTGTCAAGGATCTGAGGCATTTCCGGATCAGCGCGGGGCAGTATGCGGATCCGTTTAATAAAGGAGCGGTTGTAAATAAACTGGATTTTGTGATCCTGGCGGCTCTCGAGGTGGATGTGAACTTCAACTGTAATGTAGTGGTGGGTTCGGACGGAATGCTCACAGGAGCCCAGGGAGGACATCCGGATACGGCGGCGGGAGCAAAATGCGCCATCGTGATCGCGCCGCTTCTGCAGGGGCGGATTCCCGCGATCTGTACGGACGTGACAACGGTTACGACACCGGGAGAGAGTGTGGATGTGGTGATCACGGATTACGGCATTGCCATCAATCCGAGAAGGCAGGATCTGATCGAGGCGATGAAGGATGTGGATCTGCCGTTTAAAACGATTGAAGAGCTGCGGGATATTGCATACTCCATTACAGGAGAGCCGGAGAGAGTGCAGTTTTCGGACCGGGTGGTAGGCATCATAGAGAGCCGGGACGGAACGGTCATGGATGTGGTGCGCCAGATCAAGCCCTTTGAATTTTCAGAGGCATAAAGAAACAGCGGTTGTAAATGCAGAGAAAGGAGGGGCCGCTTATGGAAAACAGGAAAGTTGATTTTGTGCAGATCCCTGACGGCAGGGAAGCTGATTTTGCTTTTCAGGAAAACAGGGAGGTCCATCTTGCGCAGGTCCTGGAATTCCGTGAGAACAAGGCAGCGATTCAAAAAGAGATGAGCATGGATATGTCCAAAGGGGTAGTAGTGAGCCTGGGAATGAATATTCCGGGACCGGTGAAAAGCGGAACCCTTTTATCGGAGGCGTTTCATGAAGGAAAAGTACGGACGGAAGAACTGATTGCCCGGCAGGGCGGTAGGATCACTCAAAAGGCGGTTCTGGAGGAACAGGCGGGATATGCAGCCATTTATCTGGTAAAAGGGATTGACAGGCATACGCTGAAAAAGGAAGCGGTCTGTCTGGAAGAAACGCACCCTTTGGGAAGACTCTTTGATCTGGACGTTCTGGGAGAAGGCGGCTGTTCGGTCACAAGGGAGGAAACAGGAGCTGAGAGAAGAACCTGTCTTTTATGCGGAAGGGACGCCAAAGTCTGCGGACGAAACCGGACCCACAGTGTAGAAGAGCTGCAGAGGAAGGTGCGGGAAATTCTGGTACAGTGGAAAGCGGGGCAAAAGTAATGTCAGTAACACAGATCTGTAATGCGGTATCCGGAAAAATCGCAGTCCATATAGGCACAAAGGCATGGCAGGCGCTGCTGGAAGAGGTTTACACCACGCCGAAGCCGGGGCTGGTGGACCTGTATTCCAGCGGGGCGCACCAGGATATGGATGTGCGTACCTTTGAAAAAAGCGCGTATGCATTGCGGCCGTATTTTATTCGGATGGCATATCAGGGATATCTCCTGAACTGCTCTTATGAAGAACTGTTCCGGCAGATCCGCCGAACGGGCATGGCGGCCGAACAGGCCATGTATCGGGCGACCGGACACGTAAATACGCATAAAGGGCTGATCTTTACATTGGGCATTTATTGCGCGGCAGCAGGACGCTGTGCGGCAGAGAGGGGACAGGTCACAGAAGAAGGGCTTCGGACCATACAGCA
>CATLCV010000188.1 GCA_949893755.1 uncultured Lachnospiraceae bacterium
ATTCAAAAAATGAGCAAAGGAAGGGAGTAAAATTACTATATTCCATTTTGGAACCCCAAAACGCCGCAAGCCACATAGATACTGTGGTTGCGGCGTTTTATATTTGCATAACTGTTAAAGACGGGATCATGTTAGCAAATAAAGTCAATCCGGTGCCGGTACGCAACCGCTATTTTACTGGACGGATGCCGGACGCAGATGCTCTGTCTTATCAATCTGCGTCCGGCCATTCGTATCTTCACAGTGTCCCATGAGATCAGGCCATGTCAAAAATTCCGGATGTAAGGCCCCCTTTCTGGTTGGCGTTCCCTGTCATGCAACGCGTCTGATGAAATGCCTTTGCCAGGGGGATATCTGCGTCTCTGTCCTTTCCCGTATTTTTTGTGATCACAAGATGCTATTAAAGCGATCAGGGGATCGTGCTGTCTGCTCATCTGTCTCTGATGGTTTCTGTGTTTATTCTACCTTTTCAAAAGCCGGAATAGAGATCACCTTTCCGTCCTGCATTGCCGACTCATGGGCGCAGATTCCGGTGCCGGTCCAGTAGGCTCCCATGATATCGTCCATGACCGGTGTTCTTTCTTCCAGGATGGAGCGGACGAACTCATGAACCAGATGGGGATGGGAACCGCCGTGGCCGCCGCCCTGGGTAAATGACAGATGCGTGTTTTCATTATTATAGACCGTATTCTGAGTGAACATGGCGATCTCCTTCGGCAGAAGGTGCGCATAGTCCGGAATCTGGATCCGCTCCTCTTTGATCTCGCCGCCCCGGCTGGATTCCTCGTTTTCATCGGTCAGGATATCCACCTTCTCCAGAGCGCCTGTCCTGGTGTAGAGGACCGGATCCTCCTCTGCCAGCTGCTGCCACTCAAAGCTCTTATTCTCCCCGTAGATCCGGAAGCATTCGGAATAACTCCGGGCCACGCCGTAGAGGAAGCGTTCCATTTCGATCGTCACATCGCTGTCCTTCAGCGAGATAAATGCCGCTTCAAACGCATACGGACATCCGTACTGCTCTTCCAGTTCTTTTCTGACTTTGCCTGAGCCCCTTGCGTATACCCGGTCCGGCAGATGTCCCGCCAGCATCAGGCAGGGCGCAACCGCGTGGGTGGGATGCATGAGCGGCGGAAATCCCTTCCAGTATTCCGGCCAGCCCTCCATATCCTGATAATGGGCGCAGGTCATGTACTGGAGCCTTCCCAGTTCTCCCTTTTCATAGAGTTCCTTCATATAAAGAAATTCTCTCTGAAAGATCGTGGTTTCCATAAACATATAATTTTTTCCGGACTGCTTCCGGGCATGGATCACATCATTCAGCTCCTGGATACTCATTCCCATGGGAATGGTGCAGCCGCAGTGCTTGCCCGCATTCAATACACGGACAGAAAAAGGAGCGTGGGTCGCCGGCGGCGTCACCAGATGCACCGCGTCGATCTCGGGATTGTCCAGCACCTCCTGCAGATCCGTATGGCACCGTTCCTCCGGGATGCTGTAGCGTTCCCTTGCGATGCGCAGCAGTTTTTCATTCTGGTCCACCAGATATACCTTGTCCACATCCGGATGTTTGCAGTAAATCGCGGCAAACTCCAGGCCGAAGCTCAGTCCTACCAGGGCTACATTCAATTTTTTCATACGTTGATTCCTCCATTTTAAAATTGGTGTAACTGTTCAGAACAATTACAAAAATTGTAGAGCATCCCAAGTCAAACAGGAATAAAAAAATTTTATAGGATTTGCGCTTTTTATCGGAAAAAGATTCCGCAGTCTCAGCGAGAATGAACATATTTTATATAAATCCGGAAGAACAGTGAAAAATAGTAGAGGTAGGAACATCGAAAAAATACAGCACCTATTTTTGAATATTTTCCGGAAAACTGAAAAAATTTCTTTATTCTAATCAAACCCCCGATGTGGTTTAATACAGATATAAGGAACAGCCGGCAAAACTTAAAGAAAAATGAAAGGGACGGATACAACATATGAAAAAGAAACAAATGACCGCTATCTTATTGGCCGCATCTATGGTACTCGGAGCAACTGCCTGCGGAGGTTCCGGCGGTACGGAGAACACAAACGAAAACACGGAGCAGGATCAGGCTCAGGAACAGGAACAGCAGGAATCCGGTTCTGACGCCACAGAGCTCACTCTTCTTATGGGAAACGACTGGGTAGATGAATCCACTGAGCTCGGCGCGGAATTTACGAAGGTGATCCGGCAGTATGAGGAAGAGCATCCGGAAATCAAGATCACCCTGCAGGGCGCTTCGCAGCAGGATATCAAGGAATCCTTCCAGACTGCGGCGCTGGCCGGGGGCGGCGCGGATATCGTGACCATGGATAATTCCGGACACGCCATCGACCTGGCTGCAATGGGGCTGCTCTATCCGTTAAGCGAGCTGACCTCCGCCGAGGAATTGATCAGCCAATATCAGGAAGGGCCTTTAAATTCCGGAAAATTCCAGGGTGAATATCATTCGGTTCCCTGGTACATGGACTGCTGCGGATTTTATTATAATGCGGAACGCTTAAAGGAGCTGAATCTGGAGGTTCCCGGCACTTGGGAAGAGCTGGCCGATGCATTGAAGGTGGTAAAGGATGCCGGTTACGGCGGGATCATTACTTATCAGAGCGCCTATGCATTTTATTCCTTCTTTTATCAGAACGAATGTCCGGTCATTGACACCAACGGCGAGGTTCCGGAGGTTGTGATAGACAATGAAGCCGGAACAGAGGCCTGGGATTATATCTGCGATATCATCGAAAACGGCGGGCTGGTAGAATCCTTCAAGGAAGCTACAACCTGGGATAAAGTATATGAGAGCTTTGCCAACGGAGAGGCAACCTTCCTTCTGGGCGGCGACTGGTGTGCTCCTGGAATCGACAAGATCAATCCGGATCTGGATTACGGTATCACCACTATGGTGGAAGGCAAAACACAGGCAACCGTACTGGGCGGATGGACCTGGAATATCAATACCAATTGCAAAAATCCGGAGGCGGCTTACGACCTGATCAGCTACCTGAATTCCGAATCCGGGGATTCCATCCTGGCTGTAGAAGGAAAGATTTCCGCAAGAAAAGATTTCGACTATGCAAAGGCACTGGAAGGAAAAGAACGTCTCCAGGTATTTACAGATGAATTTCCATATACCTGCGCCCGTCCTGCTGTCATCAATGAAAAAGTGATCGATGAGCTGATCACAAACGCGATCCTGGAAGTAGACTATGGAAAAGCAAGTGCGGATGAAGCGCTGGCTTCCCTGACGGCAAAGCTGCAGGAAAATATTCAGACCAATTACCAGTAGTCTGATCGATCAGAAAATGAATACGGCAGGCTCCGCCTAAACGGTGAATCTGTCTGCGGTCTGTATATCCACCCGCTCAATCATCACATGGATTGAATGGGTGGATATAAATACCTTTACAGGAGAGGAATCTATGAATAAAAAAAGGATTAAAAAAAGTCTGGATCTGAAAAAGAACTGGCCCGGATATGTGCTGCTCGCGCCGGCGGTGATCGCCGTATTTACGCTTTCCATCTATCCGTTGTTCCGCGGGATCTATCTCAGCTTTGTCCATTATAACCTGGTCAGGCCAAACGACGCCATTTTCAATACCTTTGCCGGACTTGACAATTATAAAAATATTTTTTCAAACAAAATTTTTCTGCAGTCCATCGGAAATACCGTAAAATGGACCATCGTAAATCTGGTCATCCAGCTGTTGGCCGCCATGCTGCTGGCGTTGGCGCTGAACCAGAAGCTAAAGGGGCGTTCCCTGTACCGGACCCTGATCCTGGTTCCCTGGGCCGTTCCCCATGCTATTGCAGCGATGACCTTTACTTTTTTATTTAACGCAAACGTGGGGATCATCAATATCCTGGCCGTCAAGCTGGGGATGATCACGGAGTCCGTCTCCTGGCTGGGAAATATGGATTCCGCATTCTGGTGCGTGATCCTGGTCGCGATCTGGAAGGGGATCCCGTTTCAGATGATCTTTATCCTGGCCGCACTGCAGGGGATCTCCAATGACATCTATGAGAGCGCCGAGATCGACGGAGCCAGCCGCTGGCAGAGCTTCTGGACGATCACGCTACCCATCATCAAGGAGCCCCTGGCCATTGCCACGATCCTGAATCTCATCGGTATCGTTTCCTGCTTCAATACGATCTGGCTCATGACCGGAGGCGGACCGCTGTACAGTACGGAAATCCTGTATACCTTTGCCTACAGGGAAGCGTTTATCAACCATAATTTCGGCACCGCGGCGGCGACCTCTGTCATATTGTTCATCGTGATGACAGGGTTTTCCTGGATCTACCTGCGCCTGGTGCGTGAAAAAGAATAGAAAGGGGTGGACGATTTGCTGCCAAAAAAACAAGGGGAAAGAGTCCGTCTTTCCATTTCCTATATTTTTATATGGATCATGGTTTTCCTTGCGGTCATGCCGTTTATCTATGTCGTACTGACCGCGCTGAAAAGTTCGGAACAGATTTATGATCCTGATCAGATCATTCCCACCTACATCACTCTGGAAAATTTCCGCCAGGTGCTGTTCCAGTCTAATTTTGTGCGGTATTTTATGAACAGTATCTTTATCACCGTTGTAACTACGGTGATCTGCATGATCCTGTCCGTGATGGCCGCATACGGCCTGACCAGATATTACATCATCGGGTCGGAAAAGCTTAAAATGGCTGTATTGATGACACGGATGTTTCCGGGGATCCTGCTTTGTATTCCATTTTATATCATTATGAAGCAGATGCAGCTCATCGACAGCTATGTGGGGCTGATCATGATGTACTGCTCCTTTACGCTTCCCTTCGCCATCTGGAATACCTGCGCGTTTTTCAATACGATCCCCTGGGAGCTGGAGGAAGCGGCCATGATCGACGGATGCGGCCGGCTGCGTTCCTTTTTCACCGTGATCGTCCATGTAGCGAAGCCGGGATTGTTCGTAACCGCGCTCTTCTGCTTTATGTCCTCCTGGGATGAATACATGTACGCGTCCATTTTCATCAATACCACGTTGAAAAAAACGATCCAGGTGGGTATGCAGGACTTTGTCGGACAGTATTCCGTGGACTGGGGGCTGCTGATGTCGGCCGTGGTGATCAGCCTGATCCCGCTTCTCTTCTTCTTTGCCCTGGTTCAGAAGAATCTGGTGGACGGTCTGTCCTCCGGAGCCGTGAAAGGATAACGCAAATATGGAATAGACTGCCATCATTTGATGCGCAGTCTGTTTTCAATTGCTGAACCTGGCTGTTAATTTCACTGTTTTCACATGCTGATTTGTGTTAAACTATGGATATGTGTAGGAGGAAGTATGAGAAAGAAAAAATTGCTGGAATTTCACAAAAAGGGGATACGGACGCAGCTGATCGTTTATATCAGCATCTTTGTTGTGCTCCCCCTGTGTCTCGGCCTGATGGTCCTCAATATCTATCTGCAGAAGGTCATGAGCGACAGCAAGGTCCGCTTTGACAGCTCCTCCCTGCTCCAGATCAAGAATAACGCGGATCAGATCATTGAGGTGATGAATTATTCCACCAGCATGATGATGGTCAACCGGGACGTGCTGGAAAGCCTCCGGCTGCTGGGCGAGTGCTCGGACAGCTATGAGCTTTACCGCGCAAGATCCGGCCTGTCGGGACGGATCGCGGATCTGGAGAGTTCCGTCTTAAATGCAGTGGACGGCAAGATCGCCATTTTGACCTCGGACGGCTATCTGATCAGCTCCTATCATTTAAGCAAGACCAATCTGGATTATGAGAAGGAAGCCTGGTATGACACCATTCTGGAAAACGGGCGGAAGATCACGTTTCAGCCGGAACTGATCCGTGTTTTCCGGGCCATGTCCAATTATACGATCAAGGACCACCAGCACCTGTACATCGGCAGGAGTATCCAGGATTATTCCGGACGGTCCCTGGGGATCATCATGGTCCAGCTGTCCGCCTCCAAGATCTGGGGCAACTATACAGAAGCGCTGGCAAGCTCCGGCCAGGAAGCTTTTTATATCCTGGATGATGAATTTCACCGGCTGATCGATCATAATGGGAGGGATGCCAGCTTTTTGAACCGCCTGTCCCAAAAAGCCGCCGGCTGGAAGCTGGATCAGAAGCATGTGCTGAGGGGCATCATGGGCGGCACGGATTACTATATGGCTGTCCCGCTGGAGCATTCCGGTAATATCCTGGTCTATTCCATCCCCGCCTCTAACTACAGGGAGGAGCTTTCCGGGATTGCCTCCGGGATACTGGTTTTGATCGTACTGCTGGTTTTTCTGACAATCCTGACCATGTTCTATTTTTCCGGAAAATTATCCCGCCCGCTGATCCGTATGGTAGACCTGCTGGAGCAGTCGGACAGCGGGATCTTAAGGCTCCGGGACGAGGAGGTTTCCTTTGGGGAAATGAATAAGCTGATCGCCAGCTATAACAAGGCCGGGGAGCGGATCGAAGAACTGATCCGGCGGGTCAAGCTGGAAAGCGAGCTGAAGGAAAAGGCGCATTATGAAATGCTGATGTCCCAGATCTCTCCGCATTTTATTTTTAATACAGTGCATTCCATTCAGATCATGGCGCAGAAGGAACAGGACAGCCGGACCGAGCGGGCGCTGGAATCCCTGGGCGCCATCCTGCAGGCCGTCTACCAGAGCAAGAACGGCATGACGACTGTCGGCCAGGAGACCATTCTTCTGCAGGCCTATGTGGATATCATGCAGATGCGGTTCGGGGATTCCTTCCATTTTTATAACACCATCCCCACCGAATTGTATTTGTATGAGATTCCGGCGTTTACCATGCAGCCCATCGTTGAAAATGCCATCCTCCATGGAGTCAGGGATATGAAGGCCGGGCAGATCATCGTATCTGCGGTGGAATATCCGGATAATTTTGTGATTTCCGTATTTGACAACGGGGAATCGGCGGATCAGGAAAAAATGAATCTGCTTTTGAAGGAACCGAATAAGAGTAAAAGTGCTTTTACGGGGATCGGACTGTACAATGTAAATTCAAGGCTGAAAATGCTTTACGGCGAATCCTACGGACTGATCTTTAATGAAAAGTCCATGACTGGTTTTGAGATCTGGATCCGCATACCGAAAGGAAGGTCACATGTATCGTGTATTGATCATTGAAGATGAAATACTGTCCAGGATCGGCCTGCACCAGCTGATCCCCTGGGAAAAATACGGCTTCACCCTTCTGCCCGACGCGGCGGATGGGGAAGAGGCGCTGAACAGGATCCGGGAGCACCGTCCGGATATCATCCTCCTGGACCTGAACATTCCGAAGATCGACGGGCTCCGGATCCTGCGGCATCTGAAAGACGAGAATATGGACTGCAGGGTCATCGTGATCAGCTGCAACGAGGAATTTGATATGGTAAAAGAGGCCATGAAGCTGGGTGCCTATGATTACCTGCGGAAGCTGAACCTTTCCTCCGAGGAGCTGCTGGGGATCCTGAAAAAATGCCGGCAGGAGCTCCGTGCAGGCAATGACCGGGATGAGAAGCTGTCCTCCTTTACATTCCATGAGATCCGCTATGATGAGATCATGAATCCGAATGGGAAGGATCTTTTTCTGAACGTAGGAACTTACCGGACGGCCCTGTGCATCCTGCCCCCGGAAGAGATCCCGGACGTCTCCTCCTGCGGGACAGCCAAAGCCGCAGATAAACCGGCTTCCGGCACTCCCCCTTATGCTGTGGCCAAAGACGCGGAAAAATGGTCTGCGGAGCATTCCTTTTACGCTGCGGCCGAAGCTGCGGAAAAATGGTCGGCAGAGCATTCCTTTTACGTTACGGCAAACGCTTCCAAAAAATGGTTTGCGCAGCATTCCGCGGAATATATGCAGGTCATCAAAGGCCCCCGGCTCTGCTGCTTCCTTTTTGAGCGGCATTTTTCCAGGGAGTTCTTTTTGCAGCTTCATCAGGAATTGACAGACTGTCTTCCCGGCCGGGTTTATCTGGGCATCCATGAATCGGTCATGGGAAATGCGGAGGCCGTAAACCGCGCGATCGTACTGGCGGAGCAGATCTCGGTCATCCGGTATTATGATGAAAAACAAGAGCTGTGTTATTTTCCCGAAAAAATCGTGCTCAAAGAGCACAGCCCGAAAGGAACCCGGCTGCTGCTCGGGAGCCTCAAGGAAGCTGTGGAGACATTTTCCGGAAAGGAATCGGAAGCCGTCATCCGCCGGATCCTCTCCGCGGTCCGGACGGATCCTTATATCCATATCAATGTGCTGCGGCGGATCTTCATGGATATGCTGGGGATCTACTCCATGACTGCGCAGAAGTTAAACGGGGCGATCGAGGAGATCCGGGTCCGGGGGGATAACTGCCACTATCAGAAGCTGATGATGATGGGCAGCCTGGACCTGATCGAAGGCTGGTTCCTGGAATTTCAGGATATTTTTTACAGGCAGTTTTTTGTGGCGTACAAATGCAGCCGGTCGGACCTGTTAAAAAGTATCTTCTCGTATATCGACAGCCATCTGACGACACAGGTCCATCTGTCCGAGGCCGCAAAGGAGACCGGGGTGTCCAATGCGTATTTGAGCACGGTCTTTAAGAAGGAGATGGGGGTTAATTTTATCGAATATGTGAATCAGAGGAAGGTGGAGCTGGCGAAGCAGATGCTGGAGGAAGGGAAGCTGGTGTATGAAGTGTCCGATGTGCTGGGGTTTGAGAATTGTACGTATTTTTCCAAGGTGTTTAAGAAATACGAGGGGATCTCGCCGGATGGGTATAAGAGGAAGGAGTAGGGGGCAGGCCGCGGCTGCGGCCTGTCAGTGCCATTTATTGACTGACACAGCCGTCCAAGGGCATTCGCTTTTTGTCTATTCTACTTTTGGCGAAGTGCTTATCGTAACACTTCGCCGAAAGCCTAATCGGTTTGAGCATAATATGCTTGATTAGGTCTGCTTTAATATTTTATGCGGTAAAATTGATTTTAAACACTCAAATGTACTTTCCAATCGGTTGGAAGATTCATTGCCGCAAGGCTGATTACTCTGCTGTTATCTTGAATCAGCTTATCTAATCCATCTGCAAACAGTGACCACTCCCCATCTGATGATCTCAGATATTTCATCGCTAGTAAAATCTGATATAAGCCATTATGCGCCGGCAAAGGTGTTACTTTATCAGCATCCAGAATCTCCGGCGTAGTATGTATTGTCCGGTTATATATTCTGGAATTATGAGCACACATGTTTCTTAACACTGAAATGCCCTGCACCCATGAAGCAAACATTTTCTGAGATGGCTTTACTAAATTTCCTTTTTTAGAAGTATACTGATAATTAGCAGCTAAAATCGAATATGCACTGCCTGTACCTGTTTTCAGATTTTTAATGATCTTTGATAAGGTTCCAAAGGAAAGAACCTCTACCGCTGCCCATACAGGTACTTCACCTTCGTGATTATGAAAATTATGTTTAATAAACACATCATTGGAACGGGCAATTTCTGATGCTATTGCAGACATATTCTGCCAATACAACTTTTTCTCTTTAAAGAATGAAGAATCCTGTAAAATCAGTGCATCTCCATGTACAAGTAATGATTCCACCAATCGTACTCTTAAAGCCACCTCAATCTTAGAAATCATTGAAAAAATCAAATCAGATAGTTTTTGATCAAACTGATATAATTTTAAAATATCTTCAAATTTGGTTCCTGGAACATACTTTTTTGTTGAATTATCATACAAGTGAAACGAATACCCTCTTAATCGATAAAATCCAATAGATTTTAATGCTTTTTCAACATCACCACGAGACGTAATTGTCATTCCTGCGTCAATATAAGATTGCACTTGCTGTGTTATTGTTAATATTTGCTTTGGATACTGATACATAAAACACCCCCCAAATGAAAAAGTCCCACCGGGTTGCGCATGATAATCAGAGGCGTGGTGGGTTCTGTTAATATTATTATACATCTTTCATTATCACTGTCAAGATTATTTTTACAAAATCCGGGTACAGATAATTTTTGTTGGTTTTTATGCTCTGATAAAGAAAAGGCATACGCTTTTTGCTTCGTATGCCTTCGTCAATTCTGCTTTAAGCTGGTTTACCATCAAATAAATACTTTACACCTATATTTCCTTTTGATGCAATGAGGTTGTCAGAAGTCGTGTTTTCATATGATATGTTCCTGTTCATAGTTTCCCAAAGTGCTTATCCATAAAAGGTAGGTGATTTCCTGCCGAATAATCTGGAAATTATAGAAAGATCCATCCACGATTTTCAGAGAGTGCAGCGGCGTATGCTTTTAGCGACGGAAGAAAATGCAGTAAAAACATACGCTGATCTGAAAAACCCGTAATTTTGACTGCGTTGTTTTTCTTCCGTTCTTTTTATTCTGTTTTTTCCCGCGGCGAACCGGTTTTAGCCTCCAGCATCATCAGGTCATTCTGCATATATTCTTTTACGCTTTTCCATGACAATTCAAACAAATGGTCAAAGTCTGCTGTCACCCCCGAAATCACTGCATCGGAAAAATCTTGTCAAATGAGTGAGATAGGAACGATCAGGTTATTCTGATCGAATGCGCTCAATTGATCAGCCATGCACAGGATGGCACCGGTGCCGCGCTGCAGGGGAGATTTTTCGATCAGTTCAAATACCTTTGTCAGCTTTTTGGGCGGAGACGCCGTTTTTTTAATTTCTATAGGAAACAGCTTCCCATCCTGTTCCATGATCAGATCAATCTCTCGTGCGTCTTTGTCCCTATAGTAATATAAATATGGTTCCCGCCCGGCATTCTGGTAGGTTTTCATAATTTCCGCCACGGCATAGTTTTCCAGCAGAGCGCCGCTCATAGCCCCTTCCATGGCCGTTTCCGCACTGCTCCAGCGGGTCAGATAGCAGACCAGGCCGGTATCATAAAAATACAGCTTCGGCGTGGACACGGTACGCTTGAGAACATTATTGGAATACGGGTGCAGAAGAAATATGACTCCAAGAGCCTCCAGCACATGAAGCCAGTTTTTTACCGTAACCTGATCAATCTCCGCGTCATCTGAAATGCCTTTGTAATTCACCTGCTGAGAGGTTCTGGCTGCCGACGCGCGAAGGAATTTCAAAAACTTTAAGCTGTCAATCTCATTGGACAGCCGGCGCACATCCCGCTCCAGATAGGTGTCGATATAGCTGGAATAAAAAATGTTGGCGTCCCGGCAGGTACCGCTGACCAACGCAGGCATCCCGCCCTGATAGATATATTTAAAAACCGAAGGGGTATCCAGCAAGGCGCGGTGCTTTTGCCTTGCTGCCAGCGCGGAAAGCTCCAGACTGAAAGGAGCGTTCTTTGGGCAGCCCATCATTTCGCTCTGAGAGAAAGGCGGCAGACGCAGCAATGCCACCCGGCCTGCCAGAGACTCCTGCACCCCTTCCATCATTTTAAACAGCTGAGAACCTGTCAACCAGAAATCACCGGGCTGGTGCCGGGTGTCTGCCATGATC
>CATLCV010000189.1 GCA_949893755.1 uncultured Lachnospiraceae bacterium
GGAGCAGGTCGTGATCAGTACGGCGCTCAATATCCTGGCATTTTCACTCAATATCATCCTGAATGCAGTCTTTATCTTCGGACTGTTCGGCGCTCCCAGGCTCGGAGCGGCAGGAGTGGGACTTGCCACGTCTATCTCCAGACTGGTGGAGCTGGTCGCCTGCTTTGCGGTATCCTACTTCAAAAGTACCATTAAGCTGAACCTCAGATATCTGTTTGTGAGCAACCGGCTGCTGTTTCAGGACTTTGTGAGATTGTCCCTGCCTGCACTGGGAAATGACATTGTATGGAGCGTTGCATTTGCCATGTACTCGGTGGTCATGGGACATATGGGGACGGATGCGGTGGCCGCCAATTCCTTTGTCGTTGTGGTCCGCAATTTCGGAACCATCCTTTGCTTTGGAATGGCAAATGCAGGGGGGATCCTGCTTGGAAATGTGATCGGGGAAAACAAGATCGAAGAAGCGCGGGACGGCGCGAAGAAGCTGATGAAGCTGACGGTGATCTCCGGAGCCATCGGAGGGCTGATCGTGGTTGCGGCAATGCCCATCGTACTGACATACGCGTCCTCCTCCTTAAGCCCGCAGGCCATGCATTATCTGAAATGCATGCTGTGGATCAATACATATTACATCATGGGAGCGGCGGTCAATACCACGCTGATCGCGGGGGCCTTCCGGGCAGGGGGCGACAGCCGGTTCGGATTTATCTGTGATACGATCGTCATGTGGTGCTATGGGGTCCCGCTCGGATTCCTGGCGGCGTTTGTGCTCAAGCTCCCTGTGATGTGGGTTTATTTTCTGCTGTGTACCGATGAATTTGTAAAATGGCCATGGGTACTCCGGCATTACCGCAGCGGAAAGTGGCTCAACAATATCACACGGGACGACCTGTTCCGGAAGGATGAGAGCGGCATATAGCAGCATACCGGGGCAGGAGCAGCTTCCACAGAAGAAACAGAAGTCCGGCTCCCAGGATGGTCATGCCGATGTAGAGAAAGATCACGGTAAGGTTGCCCAGCAGAGGAACCAGATCATAGAATATAATCTGTTCCATTCGGTATGCCGGATTGATATAAAACATGTTGATGACCCCGAAGCGGCCGCAAATGTGGTTGATCCCGGCTGCAACGGCGCAGCAGGCCAGGTAGAAAAGGACGGCGCGTGTAAAATCCCGCGGGCATGGAGGAACAGACGGCTGTTCCTGATCAACATCTGAAAGGGCGGTGTATCCTTCCGAAGCATAAGCGAAAGCAGCCAGGACTCCGATCCCGATCAGAAGCACATGCCACGCATAAGAATGAAATGTCAGTGCGGGGATCGGGTAATGGAGCCCGCTGGTATCCGCAAAGACGGCGATCCCTCCCAGCAATCCGAAGGTCATGAGGAAGGTCAGGAAGGTACGGCGCAAAAAGGGACTCTTCGCATACGGAAGAACCAGCAGAACATACATGGGGATACTGCAGAGCTGGAACGGAAAATACCTCCAGTCATAGGAGCCATGATTCAGAAAAAAGGTCAGACAGGCCTGCTTCCAGATTTCGGAAAAAAGCATCAGCAGACCGCAGATCCGGAAAAAGGTTTGAACGCGGTACGGAAAAGAAGGGGACATTCTGAAATTTCTGATCATAATAAAAAATCTCCTTTTCTCATTAAAGTATCTGGCTGATAAGATCCAATAAAATTGGGAGGCAATAGTATAGTATTTACAGATATATTTTACAAATTCATGAAAAAAACGGCCGTCTGTAATAAAGAATATCAGTGCTTTAAGCATCCTGCAAGCAGAAGAACCAAATTTTTCTATATTTTAAGGTATTTTTTGCATGAAATTGTAGAAAAAATATCGAATTGATTGTATAATAGAAAGCAGTTACTATTTATCTATGAAAGAGAGGGTTCACTATGAAGCAAAATAATATGGTAGCAATGATTTTAGCCGGCGGCCGAGGGTCGCGGCTGCACGATCTGACCAATAAAGTTGCCAAGCCTGCCGTTTCATACGGCGGAAAATACCGTATCGTGGATTTTCCGCTGAGCAATTGCGCAAACAGCGGGATTGACGTTGTCGGAGTATTGACCCAGTATGAGTCGGTATTGCTGAACAGCTACGTGTCCATGGGCCGCCGCTGGGGGCTGGACGCGAAGGGCAGCGGGGTTTATGTTCTGCCGCCGCGTGAGAAGGCTGACGCGAATCTGGACGTATACCGCGGAACCGCGGATGCGATCTCACAGAATATTGATTTTATAGATACATATAATCCGGAATACCTTCTTGTACTTTCCGGAGACCATATCTACAAGATGAATTATTCCAAGATGCTGGATTACCATAAGGAAAACAAGGCAGATGCCACCATCGCCGTGATCGAAGTTCCTATGCGCGAAGCAAGCCGGTTCGGTATCATGAACGCCAATGAAGACGGCGTGATCTACGAATTTGAAGAGAAGCCGGAAAAGCCGAAGAGCAACCTTGCTTCCATGGGTATCTATATCTTTGACTGGAAGCAGCTCCGCAAGCTGCTGGTTGCGGATATGAAGAACCCGGATTCGAACCACGATTTCGGTAAGGACATCATCCCCACGCTTCTGAACGACGGCAAGAGACTGCTTGCGTACAAGTTCAAGGGCTACTGGAAGGATGTAGGAACCATCGATTCCCTTTGGGAAGCCAATATGGATCTTCTGGATAAAAAGAATGAACTCGACTTAAGTGACCCTACCTGGAAAATTTATACAGAAGATGTTACAACCCTGCCTCATTATGTAGGCGCAGACGCAGATATCAAGCGTGCCTTTATCACACAGGGCTGTGTGATCGAAGGTGAAGTGAAGAATTCCGTATTGTTTACCGGTGCGAAAGTAGGCGCCGGAGCAAAGATCATCGACAGCGTGCTCATGCCGGGCGTCGTAGTGGAAGAAGGCGCAGTGGTTACCCGTGCCCTGGTTGCGGACGGAGTGAAGATCGGAAAAGAGGCTGTCGTGGGAAGCGCGGACAGCGAACATATCGAGCTGGTTGCGAAGCGAGTAAAGGGGGTTGAATAATATGGCTAAAGCATTTGGTATTGTGAATACATCCGGTAATCATATATGGGTTGAGGGGCTTGAGAGCCACCGTACGATCGGGGCATTCTCATTCCTGGGAAGATATCGTGTGATCGATTTCCCGATTTCTAATTTCAGCAACAGCGACATTGAGCAGATCAAGGTGTTTGTCAGGAGAAAACCGCGCTCTCTGATCGACCATCTTGGAACAGGGCGTCATTACAGCATTAACTCCAAGCGGGGCAAGCTGCAGGTACTGTTTTCCAAGAACAGCTCCGAGAATGACATCTACAATACGGATATTGCGGCATTCTATGAGAATATAGACTGTATTGAGAGGATGCACGAGCCGTATGTGATCATTACACCGAATTTTATGGTGTTTACGCAGAACTTTGATACGCTGCTCCAGACACATATCGAATCCGAAGCGGATATTACGATGCTGTATCATTCCGTAGACAATGCGAAGGAGATGTATCTCAATTGCGATCTCCTGAACCTGAACAAGCAGAAGGGTGTGCTGTCTATCGAGAAGAACCGGGGTACCGCGAAGAACAGGAACATCTCTATGGATACCTATGTGATGAAGAAGGATCTCTTTATCGAGCTGGTGAAAAAGGCGAGAAAGCTCTCCTCCATGTATACCCTGGCACAGATAGTCAACAAGGAATGCGAAGAACTGGACATCCGGGGCGTTGCGCATCGCGGATATTTCGCGACGATCACGGATTTCAAGAGCTATTATGACGCGAACCTGTCCCTGATCGACAGCAAGACGGCAGCAAGCCTCTTTGACGAGGACTGGCCGATCTATACACGTACCAATGATTCCAGCCCGACACAGTACTTCGAGGACTGCAGCGTGAAGTATTCGGTTGTTTCCAATGGATGCCTGATCGAAGGAACCGTGGAAAATTCCGTGATCGGACGCGGATGCGTGATCAAGAAGGGAGCGGTTGTGAAAAACAGCGTGATCCTTCCGGGAGCGCTGATCGGAGAAGATGCCCACATCGAGAACCAGGTTGTGGATAAGCGTGCCAAGATCATACATGCAAAAGAAGTGATCGCGCCGCCTGAGAAACCGGGATATGTACGCCGGGAAGATACACTGTAGAGCATGAGCTGCTTTTCAGGATAGCCATATAAGCGGCAATATCATGATAAGGTACATAAGGGAATGTCTGATGCTTCGGCGCGGACATTCCCTTTTTATGAGGAAAACAATAAAAAACAATTTACACGTTGATAAAAAAATTATATAATGGGCTGGATGTGTGAAAAATAATGGCCAGGAAAGCTTCAAACCTGTGCCCGGTTTGCGCAGGGCCTGCACCGGGAACAATATGGGTACAATTATAGATCAGGAAAGGGGAAGATCAGATGAAGCTGGATTTGATCAATGGGAAGCCGGGGCGTTCCATGCTGCTTTTTGCGCTGCCGATGATCATTGGAAATCTGTTTCAGCAGTTCTATAATATGGCGGACTCCGTGATCGTCGGAAATCTCGTGGGGGAGAACGCACTGGCAGCCGTGGGGGCGTCGTATTCCTTTACGACAGTGTTCATCATGGTGGCGATCGGCAGCGGAATGGGGGCTTCGGTCCTCGCAAGCCAATATCTGGGGGCAAAAAAATATCGGGAGATGAAGACATCGATCTACACGTTTCTAATCGCATTCGGCATGTTCAGTGTGCTGATGGCATTGCTGGGCTTTTTCGTGAATCCGGCGATCCTGCATGCTTTGAAGACTCCGGAAAATATATTTGGAGACGCGGTCCTGTATCTGCAGATCTATTTTGCGGGACTGCCGTTCATGTTTATGTACAATATACTATCCGCGAACTTCAACGCCCTGGGAAGGTCTCAGATCCCGCTGATGCTTCTGATCTTTTCCTCGGTCTTAAATGTGGTGCTGGATCTGTGGATGGTGGCGGTATGGAAGCTGGGCGTGGCTGGAGTTGCCATTGCGACCGTGATCGCGCAGGGCATCTCTTCCGTGATCTCCTTCGGGATCCTGATGCGGCTTCTGAAGCAATATGAGACGGAAGGCAAGGTAGAAAAGTTTGACTCCGCCATGTTTTCCAGAGGGGTTCGGATCGCGGTTCCTTCGATCATACAGCAGTCTATCGTCAGCATTGGAATGCTGCTGACCCAGTCTGCGGTGAACCAGTTCGGCTCATCTGCGGTGGCCGGGTATTCGGCAGGGATGCGTCTGGAATCCGTGTGTGTAGTGCCCATGATCGCGACGGGAAATGCCATGTCTACCTTTACCGCACAGAATCTGGGCGCAGGGAATCAGGACCGGGTGAAGGAAGGCTACCGGGCGGCATTTCAGATCGTGATCGGCTTCGGCGCGGGGATCATCCTGCTCTCACAATTGTTTTACGGTCCCATCGTTTCCATGTTTGTAAAAGCATCGGAATCTCCGGTCGCGTTTTCAACCGGGACGGCATATCTGAGGTTTACGGGATGGTTTTTCTCCTTCCTTGGTTTTAAAGCGATAACGGATGGGATTCTGCGTGGAGCCGGAGACGTGAAGGTATACATGATCGCGAATCTGGTCAATCTGGGACTGCGGGTGTCGGTGGCACAGTTCTGTTCCCCGCTGTTCGGGATTCAGTTTGTCTGGTATGCGGTGCCGCTGGGATGGTTTGTAAACTTTGCGATCTCATTTCTGTGGTATCGGACAGGAAACTGGAAGCGGAAAAAACTGATTGAGAACTGAGGAAATATTCCGGATATACAAGCCGCTGGTTAACCGGTGAGCGAAAAAAATACGATCATCCGGCGTGCCCGGATTTGGGAGGAAATGTAAGATGAATCATAACCTGAAATATAATTTTCTGCTGATGCTGGCAGCTCTGATCTGGGGAAGCGCATTTGTGGCCCAGAGTGTGGGAATGGACTACCTGGGGCCCTTTTCCTTTAACTGTGTGCGGAGCTTCATGGGAAGCCTGATGCTGCTTCCCGTGATCTGGTTCATGGATCGGCAGAAAAAGGGGACAGCAGGAAACAACGGAGCGGTGTCTGCAAAAGCAGAGGCAGTCAGCGCCGGGCGGGAAGAAGCGGATGGAACCGGCGCCGGACGGGAAGAAGCGGACGGAATCATTGCCGGACAGACGGCGGAAGCAGGGATAAGGGAAGAGAACAGCAGAGTACTGCTGACCGGCGGTTTATGCTGCGGTGTGATCCTGACCTTATCCACCTCTCTGCAGCAGATCGGCATCAAGTATACAACCGCAGGAAAAGCAGGATTTATTACTGCGCTTTATATCCTGATCGTGCCGCTTCTGGGGCTGGTCCTCGGCAAAAAGGTGGGGATCAAGACCTGGATCGGCGTTGCCCTGGCAGTGGCGGGGATGTACCTGCTCTGCATCAAGGAAGGCTTCTCCATTTCCTACGGAGACTTCATGGTGCTTCTGTGCGCGCTGGTCTTTTCCCTGCATATCCTGGCTGTGGACTATTTCTCGCCCAGGGTGGACGGCATCCGGCTTTCCTGCATCCAGTTTTTTGTCTGCGGATGCATCAGCGCAGTTCCCATGCTGGTGTGGGAGCATCCGGAGCTCTCTCAGATCATTCAGGCATGGCAGCCGCTGGCCTATGCGGGAGTCCTTTCAAGCGGTGTGGCCTATACGCTGCAGATCGTGACGCAGAAGCATCTGAATCCCACGGTGGCCTCCCTGCTGATGAGCCTGGAATCTGTCTTTGCGGTGCTGACCGGATGGCTGGTCCTGAACGAGCGTCTCTCTCCGAAGGAGCTGCTGGGGTGTGTCCTGGTGTTTGCGGCGATCATACTGGCGCAGCTTCCGCAAAAGCAAAAAAAGCCAGCCGTAAAATAAAGTAACAGAAAAACAGCCGGAGCAGAAAAAACTGCTGACGGCTGTTTTTATTATGATAGGAGTCCTTTACAAAAGGGGCGGCTCAGATGATCTTTCAATTTTTCTCCAGAAACTCTACAATCTCCGGAAATCCCATCATATGGGAAGCTTTGACCAGTATGGAATCTCCCGCCTTTAACAAGGCGTCTGCGTCTGCAAGAAAATCAGCCTTTGTCGGATAATGATAGACGGCAGTGCTCTCAGTATCCGAAGCCGCGGCAGATTCCGATCCAAAATCTCCGACGGCGGATACCTGCGCCTTGCAGACTGCCCGGGCGCCCTCCGCAATCTCTTCCGCCATCTCCCCGATGCAGACCAGGACATGGATTCCAAGCTCCGCGGCATACCGGCCCACCTCCTGGTGAAGTGCCTTCCAGTTTTCGCCCAGCTCGCCCATATCTCCCAGGATCGCGGCGGTCCTGGTGTCCGCCTTCGCCAATACATCGAGAGAGGCTTTCATAGACGCAGGATTGGCGTTATAACAGTCGTCAATGATGGTGAATTTTTCTATCTCGATCAGATGGTTGCGTCCCGCAAGCGGAACCAGAGCTTCGATTCCCGCCCGGATCTCCGCATCCGTCAGGCCCAGGAGCCGTCCGACCGCTGTCCCCGCCATGGCGTTGTGGACCATGTGGCTGCCGGGGATGGAGATGTGCGCGGTAAACCGGGAATCCGGCGTGACAAATTCCGCGTCGGTCCCACGAAGCCCCTGATCTTCCACATGCTCTGCCCGGAAGCTGCAGTGCTCACTCAGGCCGAAATATACGGGCCGGAGTCCGTTTTCCGGAAGAAAGGTACTCAGCTTGTCGTCATCCCCGTTGAATACGATGTGTCCCTCCGGGTTCATGAAGGCGAGCATCTCCGTCTTGGCTTTCAGGATGCCGTCCCGATTTTTAAGCTGCTCTAAGTGCGCGCAGCCGATATTGGTAATGACGCAGATATCCGGCCTTGCGATCCTGGCAAGGCGCGTCATCTCTCCAAAATCGCTGATCCCCATTTCCAGGACCGCGATCTCGTGCTCCTCCCGCAGATTGAATACCGTCAGCGGCAGGCCCACCTCATTATTAAAATTCCCTTCCGTTTTCAGCACACAATACTTCTGCGACAGCACGGAAGCGATCATTTCCTTTGTACTGGTCTTTCCCACACTGCCGGAGATGCCCACCACCTTGACGTCCAGGGAACGGCGGTAGTGCTCCGCCAGGTCTTTCAGCGCCTGTCTGCAGGAATCCACGCGGATATAGGGAAATGCTGTCTCTCCCAGATCTTTTTCCGAAAGGGCGCATAAGGCTCCTGCTTCCACAGTCTGCGGGATCAGGTCATGTCCGTCCACCCGTGCTCCTTTGATGGCGATGAACAGACTGCCCTTCTGCACCTTCCGGCTGTCGATGGTGACGGAAGAGACTTCCTGTGCGGTGAGCAGGCCGTCCCCGTAATAGGTTCCGTGGCAGGCTTTGGCAATCTCAGCTAATGTCATATGCTTCATGGATTTACCGTCCTTTCCGCAGCGTAACGCTCTTCCAGAGATTTTTGGATGATCCATTCACAGAGATCCCCGTACTCCATCCCTGCGGCTTTGGCCTCCTTGGGCAGGAGGCTTGCCTCGGTCATGCCCGGCAGGGTGTTGACCTCCAGACAGTAAAGCTTCCCCTCTCCGTCCAGCAGAAAATCCGCACGGCTGTAGACATTCAGCTTCAGGACATGGAAGGCGCGTACAGCCAGCTCCTGCATGCGCAGAGAGATTTCTTCGCTGATATTGGCAGGGCAGATCTCCTCGGTGGCACCGGCCTGATACTTATTGGCATAGTCAAAAAATCCCGTCTTCGGAATGATCTCGATGGGCGGCAGCGCCTTTCCGTCCAGGATGCCGCAGGCAAACTCCCGGCCCTTGATGTATTCCTCAATGACCACCTCGTCTTCCGTCTGAAAGGAAGCGGCCAGGGCATGGTCATATTCTTCCTGGGTATGGGTGATGTAGACGCCGATGCTGGAACCGCCGGAGCAGGGCTTGACGACCACGGGAAGGGACAGCCCCAGATCCGGGAGCGCTTTTTTGTTCTTATTCTTATGGATGCAGACGCCCTTCGGGGTGCTGACGCCGGTCTCCTGGAAAATGTGCTTTGTGATTCCCTTATCCATGGCGATCGCGCATCCCAGGGAATCCGGCCCGGTATACCGGATGCCCAGCAGGTCAAAGGTGGCCTGCAGCTTTCCGTTTTCCCCTTCTCCGCCGTGCAGCCCTAAAAATGTGATATCCGCCATGCGGCACAATTCGATCACATTGGGTCCTAAAAAGGAGTCCGACTGATCCGGGCGGGATGCCCTGACGGCCGCCAGGTCCGGAGCCTCGGTGCGGATCCGGTCCGCGATATGCAATCCGTGGTCCGGCAGGGTGAATACCTCCTCCAGCCGGTCCTTTTCATAGGGGAGCCCCATAAATACATCCAGAAGAAATGCATCGTGGCCCTTTTCCAGCAGGGTGCGGCAGATCCCCGCTCCCGATACAAGGGAAACATCACGCTCGGAGCATAAGCCGCCGGCCAGTACAATAATTTTCATATATGATACCTCTCTTTAATTGATTCACAGATCACATGCCGCACATTTCATGCGGCACGTTCACATTCTATTCACAGCCGTCCGGAGCAATCTATGATTTACTCATCTCGTTCAGAAGCTGTTCCTTCGTGTCGTATAACCTCTGGGACAGATCCACATATACCCGGTGGGGGAAGAACAGACGCTTTGTCTCGTCCCAGAGCGTCTCCTTTTCCTGGCGGCAGTACGCGGCGATCTCCATGACAGAAGGCGACTGGTATACGCATTCTCCGTTGATGAAGATGGGCTTTAAGATCTCCTTCATCCGGTAGCTTCCGCCCGGCAGGCGGGTCTTCTTCCAGGTCGCATTGGGGTCAAAGAGCAGCAGGTCCTGATCCGTGTCAAAGGTCTCGTCTGCGAAGCAGATCAGATCCGCGCGGATCTTTCCGGTCTCTTTATCATATACACGGAAAATGGTTTTATTGCCTGGGTTGGTGATCTTTTCCGTATTTTCGGAGATTTTGATCTTGGGGGCAAATGCACCGTCCGCGCCCTGGATGGCGGCCAGCTTGTATACACCGCCGAAAGAAGGGCAGCCCTTGGAGGTGATCAGGTTGGTCCCGACACCCCAGGAGGTGATCTTCGCTCCCTGCATCTTCAGGTCATGGATCAGCATCTCATCCAGGTCGTTGGAAGCTGCGATGACCGCATCGGGAAATCCCGCCTCGTCCAGCATCTTACGGGCCTGCTTGGACAGATAAGCCAGGTCGCCGCTGTCCAGGCGGATGCCGTAGGACTTGGGGTGGATCCCCTCCTCGCGCATCTCCCGGAATACCCGGATGGCATTGGGAACGCCGGATTTCAGCGTGTCGTAGGTATCCACCAGCAGGGTGCAGGCATCGGGGTACAATTTTGCGTATTCCTTAAATGCCGTGTATTCATCCTTGAAGCTCATGATCCAGCTGTGGGCATGGGTCCCCATGATCGGGACGTCAAACATCTGCCCGGCCAGCACATTGGAGGTGCCCACGCAGCCGCCGATCACAGCCGCCCTTGCGCCGTAAAGCCCGGCATCCGGCCCCTGGGC
Organism: uncultured Lachnospiraceae bacterium; assembly: GCA_949893755.1. Taxonomy (GTDB): domain Bacteria; phylum Bacillota; class Clostridia; order Lachnospirales; family Lachnospiraceae; genus Schaedlerella. The sequence goes on from CATLCV010000189.1 coordinate 10,549, forward strand.
CCTGCGCAGCCCGAATTCCATGATGCCGTCCCCCTGGGCCGCGTAAACGACCCGGGAAGCCTTGGTGGCGATCAGGCTCTGGTGGTTGATGATATTGAGGATCGCCGTCTCCACAAGCTGGGCCTCCATGATCGGCGCAATGACCTTGAGCAGCGGTTCCTTCGGGAAAATGACCGTACCCTCGGGAATGGCATAGATGCTCCCGCTGAAATGAAAGCCGCTTAAGTACTGCAGAAAATCCTCGCTGAAAATGCCCAGCTTCCGGAAATAATCCACATCATCATAAGAAAAATTCAGGTTCTTGATATATTCTATGACCTGCTCTAAGCCTGCCATGACGGAATAACCGCCTTTGTCCGGGTTCTCCCGGAAAAATACGTCGAATACGACGGTTTCATTTTCCTGCGTCTCGTAATAGCCCTGCATCATGGTCAGCTCATACAGATCGGTGAGCAGGGTCAGATTTTGTGTTCTCATACATAATCTCCTTTTTTCGGATTGAAAAACTTCTGCGGCGCGCTGATGCACGCGCGGCCTGTCATACCACGGGGGCCGTTTTTATACCAGTTCTGCGTTTTTACGGATCGTGGACTGGATGATCTCCTGTACATACGGCCCGATATGCCGCTTCTGGTCCTTTTCCAGATCATTCGGATAGATGGGCTTCCCGTACTCGATCACCACATGCACCTTCTTGATCTTCGGAAGCTGGTTCTCGAAGATGGCGCTGGTGTTGTTCATGGAAATGGGCACGATGGCGCAGTTGGTCCTGGTGGCGATCTTAAACGCGCCGTCCTTGAAAGGCAGCATGCTCAGTTCCTCCCCGCTGTTGCGCGTCCCTTCCGGGAAGATACAGATGGAGATGCCGTTCTGGATCTGCTCGATGGCCTGCAGGATCGTCTTTAAGCCCTCCCGCGGATTTTCCC